>CAIMWF010000104.1 GCA_903845055.1 uncultured Bacteroidales bacterium
CTGAAAAGGAACCCGTTCAGGAAAAACCCGTTAAAAACAAAACGGGCAAACGCGGCCGCCCCAAAAAGGAAAAGGCTGTAGTTGTTGAAGAATCTGCACCAGTGGCTGTTAAACCGGTAGTGAAAACAGCTCCGAAAAAAAAAGAAAACAAAGCTAAAAAAACAGCAGCAAAACCTGCTGAAGTGAAAGCTGAAAAAGCACCGGTCGCAAAAATCGCTTCAAAAAAACCCGCTCCAAAGAAATCCACAAAGAAACCGGTTAAGAAATCGGCTCCAAAACCGGCAGCCCCGCCCGTTGTTGAAGGATCGTCTATAAAGGCTGAATAATCCTGACGGAGATTGACAAGTGACAAGTGACGAGTGACGAGTGACAAGTGACAAGTGGTGGGTCTTTTCAGGAACCCGCTTGTCATTCGTCATAATTTCAAATAATATGTAAAACCGCATTGCATTTGTCGGATATCTTTGTATCTTTGCACCCCAATTTGAAAACAAATATTGAACATGGCTAATCACAAAAGCGCAGAAAAACGCATTCGCAACACCAAGACAAAAAGATCCATCAACCGTTACCAGGGCCGTACGGTCCGCAATGCCGTAAAAAAATTACGCGAAACGGAAGATAATGATACCCTTGTGAAAGATCTTCCCAAAGTGGTTTCCCAGATCGACAAACTGGCCAAGAAAAGCGTTATTCACAAGAACAAGGCTTCGAACCTCAAGAGTAAACTGATGCGCAGGGCCAACGCTGCTGCAGCACCTGTTGCCGTTTAAATACAAGGATTTTTTTTAATGTAAAAACCCCTGCTTTGTATCAAACAGGGGTTTTTGTATTTGGTATCGTTGCAAAAAAACTACCTCTTCCTCCTCCACCGCAACCCCTTAAGCGACGAAAGCCTCTGGATGTAAGTCTTCAGGTGCCGCTCCTTCTTCCTTGGGTAAATGTCCTCAATGTGGATCAGGATCCCGGTCTCTTCAACCTCCCCGAACCCATGATTGATGGCCGTACCGAAGGTCCTCATAGTGGGCGACAAATTCATGTAGGCATTCACCAGCGGCGGAACATGCTCTCCGTGGCGCCGCACCTCATGGATCAGTATCTTGTAATTTTCCTCATAGGTACGGGCGGAGAATATTCCTGTGATTACGGCATCGGGTGTTTCGGGAACCACGGGCTCATTGGGAACCATCAGGGTTTCAGTATCCGGGAAGTATTTTTGAAGGAAAAAAAGAACATAGTCACGGGCCGTGCGGTTATATTCGGGATACATGGTCATCTTGCCGAAGAAATACTTCACCTCCGGGTTCTCAATGATCATCGCGCCAAGTCCGTCCCACAGGTTGTCGAGCGAGTACATCCCCTTGCGGAAATTGACGAGAGGCTGGTAATTGGGCTGCACGAATGACCGTCCAAGTTCAATGCTCAGCGGCAGGTAATGGCGGATAAATTTATCGGAGAAGGTAAAAAGTTCGGCCGTGGCGCTGTGCAGGCATTCATTGCTGGTACACTGGATATCGCGGCCATGGATGAAACGGTAACCTCCTGAAATTTCCTTCTCGACAGGGTCCCATACGATCAACTGCTGGAACGGAACCTCCATCGTGTCAAATTCATCAATGTCGACACTTTTGCCCGTACCTCCCCCGGCATCCCTGAAAGTGATTTCGCGAAGCCTCCCTACCTCGCGCATGAGGTTTGGCGATTCGTGGGCCGTGAACACATAGATCTTGTTGTGCCCGTTGTTGGTATTCCGCAGGAAAGTACTCTCATCGAGTTCGGCTTCAAGCAGGTGTTTGTCAATGCGGTCTATAATCGGTTCCATGTGTCACAGTTAGGAAAGGCGTGATAAAGTATAACGGGGTATCCGGATAAATGATATAACAAAGATAATTTATTTCCACCTCAATTGTTCCCGGCCCCGGCTGAAAAGCTGCAGATTGTTTTACGGCATAAACGTTCCCCGGCAGTTTGTGCGGCAGACTCTCCCGGCGAAACCTATTTTTGTAACTTTGCATGATGGACGAAATGGCAAACGACGATATTCCCGAACGGCTGATCGACCTCGAAGCGGTGATCGCCTCCAAAAACCCCGCATTGCTCAGGGTCATCCCCCGGTTCATCATGAACTACCTGAAGCGAATCGTTCATCAGGAGGAGGTGAACGGCTATATCTGGCGAAACCGCGACAAAACAGGATTGCCGTTCGTCGAAGCAATACTCAGGGAATTCGGGATCCATGTGGTCATGCTTGACAAACGCACCTCCCCCCTCCCGGCCTCCCCCATCATCCCGGCCGAAGGCCGTTATATCGTGGCCTCGAATCACCCGCTGGGAGGGCTCGACGGTATGGCACTGATCCAGGAGCTGGGCAGGATAAGGCAGGATATCGTCTTCCCGGTGAACGACCTGCTGATGAATGTTCCCGGCCTGCGCCCCCTGTTCATCCCGATCAACAAACACGGCAGGAATACCGAAAATGCAAAACTGATCAACGATACCTTTGCCTCCGGGAAGACGATTCTTTACTTTCCCGCCGGGCTCGTTTCGCGCAAGCAGCGCCTGCATGGTAAAACCGTGGTCAGCGACCTGGAATGGAAGAGCACCTTCATCAAAAAGGCAAAAAAATATGAGCGCGACATCATCCCCGTTTATGTCCAGGGACAAAATTCAAACTTTTTCTATAACCTTGCACGGTGGCGGAAACGGCTCGGGATCGGCGCGAACATCGAAATGCTCTACCTGGTCGACGAAATGTCCAAACAACTGAACCAGACCCTCACCCTTATCGCCGGCGACATCATCCCCTTCACCACCTTCGACAAGTCAAAAAGCGACGGCGAATGGGCGGAATGGGTGAAGGAAAAGGTCTATGACCTGGGTAGAACATGACGGATCCGGAAATTTTTACCTACCTTTGGAATAAATCGAACCTGTTTTGAAAATCGAAAAGATTGAATTTACCTGCAGCAGCCCCTCGCTGAAGTTTTGTCCGAAGGAGGATCTCCCCGAATTTGCCTTTATCGGCAGGTCCAATGTCGGGAAGTCATCCCTGATCAACATGCTGGCAGCGCAGAAAGGACTTGCCAAGGTGTCGGGTACCCCGGGGAAAACGCGGCTGCTGAACCATTTTAAAGTAAACTCGGCCATCCCGGTCCGGGCCGAGGCGGCAAGCCAGCAAACCAAACCGGTTTCATGGTTCCTGGTCGACCTTCCCGGTTACGGCTTTGCAAAACTTTCAAAGACCGAACGGGAGAAATTCGAGGGGTTGATCCGGAATTACCTTGAAAACCGCGAAAACCTTGCCCTCACCTTCCTGCTGATCGATTCGCGCCTTGAACCGCAAAAAATAGATCTTGAATTCATGAACTGGCTCGGCGACCATGAGGTGGGGTTTATCATCCTCTTCACCAAGACCGACAAACTGTCGAAAACACAGCTTGCGGCAAATATTGCGGCCTACCGGGAAGCCCTGGCCTCGTCGTGGTCGGAACTGCCGCTGATGATCCAGACTTCTTCGGAAACGAAACTGGGTAAAGAGGAGGTTTTCGGGGCGATTGAATCAACGCTCCATATGATCAGCGAAGAATAACCGTCATCCCCTATTTCAATTCAATCAGCAGGTGCCGCTTCGGGACAACCTCGCCCTGTTTGACATACACCTTTTTAACCGTACCGGGCCTGGTGGCAAGCAGGTGGTTGTCCATCTTCATGGCCTGGAGCACCAGGAGCACATCTCCCTTCTTAACCTTTTCACCCTCTTTGACGAGCACCTTCAGGATCGTACCGGGAATGAAGGCGACAACTTTACGCGAATCGGGAGGAGTGTACTGGGTTCGTGCGGCAAACTTCTTGGTAAGGGTGGTTTTGTATACTATTTCCTCAAATTTAAAATCGACCACTTCAATGTTTTCGTCCATGATTCCCGGAATAACAAAAATTTAAAAAAAATTCGTCCTTATAATTCAGGCAACAGGCAATAGGCAATATCTTCAACAATACCTTGTCGCCATTTTACCATTTTACCATTTTACCATTTTTCCATTTAGAAAGGTGGTACTCCATGCTTCTTCTTCGGCGGTATCTCCCTTTTCCCCTGGGCAAGAACGAGCGAGTGGGTAAGGTAATTGCGTGTTTCATTGGGCTCGATCACCGCGTCGACATAGCCGTATGCCGCGGCGACATAGGGATTGGCGAATTTCTGCCTGTATTCCTCGATCAGGCGTTTGCGGGTCTCTTCAGGATTGTCGCTCGCCTTGATCTCGGTGCGGAAGATGATGTTGGCAGCCCCTTCGGGACCCATGACGGCGATCTCGGCTGTTGGCCAGGCAAAGACAAAATCGGCGCGCAGGTGGTTGGAGCACATGGCGATATAACCCCCGCCGTACGCCTTGCGCAGGATCACAGTCAGTTTGGGAACGCTGGCCTCGCTGTAGGCATAAAGCACCTTGGCGCCGTGACGGATAACCCCGGCATGCTCCTGGTCAACGCCAGGAAGGTAACCCGGAAGGTCGACGAGGGTTACCAGCGGCACATTGAAGGCGTCGCAGTAGCGGATGAACCGTGCAGCTTTGTCGCTTGAGTCGCAATCGAGCACACCGGCCAGCACCATCGGCTGGTTGGCAACGAAGCCAATGGTTTGACCGTCAAGCCGGCCGAAACCGACCACGATGTTTGCTGCCCAGAGTTCGTGTACTTCGAAGAAATCGCTGTCGTCGGCGATGGCACGGATCACATCCCGAACATCATAAGGTTTCATGGGGTTCGTGGGAAAGATGCTGTCGAGTTTGTATTGCCTCGATTTCGGGGCCTTTTTGGGGAACACCTCCGCCTTCTTCTCATTGTTCCACGGGATATAGCTTACCAGCCGCTTGATCTGGTCGAAACATTCGTTTTCACTTTCGGCAAAAAAGTGGGCATTGCCGGTAATCTCCGCATGAACCCGGGCACCGCCCAGGTCCTCCATGGAGATCTCCTCGCCAAGTACCGTCTTGATGACCTCCGGACCGGTGATGAACATCTTGGAGATCTTGTCGACGACAAAAACGAAATCGGTCAGGGCCGGGCTGTACACGGCGCCGCCGGCGCAAGGGCCGAGGATGACCGAAATCTGCGGGATTACGCCCGAGGCCTGGGTGTTGCGGTAAAAAATCTCGCCGTAACCTGCCAGGGAATTCACCCCTTCCTGGATACGTGCGCCGCCCGAATCGTTGATCCCGATGAGGGGCACCTTCATCTTCATGGCATGGTCCATGATCTTGGTGATCTTTTTGGCATGCATCAAACCCAGCGAACCGCCGGCAACAGTGAAGTCCTGCGCGAAAATACAGACCGGC
>CAIMWF010000105.1 GCA_903845055.1 uncultured Bacteroidales bacterium
CAGGATGAGGTCGGGTTTCTGCAGCAGGATCTTGGCAAGCTCGATGCGCATGCGCCAGCCCCCGCTGAACTCGCCCGTGGGCCGCGTGAAATCGCTCCTGAGGAAGCCAAGCCCCATCAGTATCTTCTCGATCTCCGCGTCGTAGTTGATGTCCTCGATGGAATAAAATTTCTCGCTCAGCCCCGAAACCTCTTCGATGATGGCGTAATATTCCTCCGATTCGTAATCGGTGCGGGCCGAAAGCTGTTCGTTCAGCTCGGCGATGCGGTTCTTCATCCCGTACACCGAGGCGAAGGCCTGGGAGGCCTCTTCGAAGACGGTGTGCGTGTCGTTGGTCGCCAGGTGCTGCGGCAGGTAGGCAATCACCGTGTCCTTCGGGGAGGATACGCGGCCGCTGGTGGGCGGACGCTCGCCGGCAAGGATTTTCAGCAGGGTCGATTTCCCCGCCCCGTTCTTGCCCATCAGGGCGATGCGGTCCTTCTCGTTGATGACAAACGAAACATTTTTAAAGAGGGTCGTTCCCCCGAATTCAACAGTCAGTCCTTCGGCTGCAATCATAGGTTGTGGTCAGGAATTAAAGAAGATTGGGTCAAATAATTACTGATTACTAATTAATAATTAATATGTTGACCAAGGATTAATGGTAAAAAAGTCGTTCGGAATCTTTGAAAGGTTCTCTTTCTCCAAAAACACCTCGCCCACTCAATTTCACAAGTAATTAGTAATCAGTAATTAGTAATTTTTAATAAAGTTTGTTCCTCTGCTCGCGTATCTTCTCGTCCGTCACATAGTCGTCATATTCCATCCGCTTGTCGATCATCCCCCGGGGCGAGATCTCGATGATTCGGTTGCAGACGGTCTGGATGAAAGCATGGTCATGCGACGACATCAGGATGTTGCCCTTGAATTTCATCAGGGTGTTGTTGAAGGCCTGGATCGACTCGAGGTCGAGGTGGTTGGTGGGGGTGTCGAGGATCATCACGTTGGCGTTCCGGATCATCATCCGGGCGATCATGCAGCGCACCTTCTCCCCTCCCGACAGCACGTTGGCCTTTTTGAAGATCTCCTCTCCCGAGAAGAGCATCTTGCCCAGGAATCCGCGGAGGTAGTTTTCGGTGGTGTCGCCCGAGAACTGTCCCAGCCAGTCCATCAGGTTTTTGTCCGTCTGGAAGAGCTTTTCATATTCAAGCGGCAGGTAGACCTTGGTGATGGTCTGTCCCCATTCGAAGCTCCCCGAATCGGCCTTGTCGTGACCCTTGATGATCTCGAACAGGGCGGTCATGGCGCGGGTGTCGCGTGAGAGGAAGATCACCTTGTCCTCCTTCTGCATGGTAAAGCTGATGTTTTTGAAGAGCAGCGTGCCGTCGTCGGCCGTTTTGCTCAGCCCCTGCACCTCCAGGATGGTGTTTCCCGGCTCGCGGTCGGGGGTGAAGATGATGCCCGGGTATTTGCGCGTGGAGGCCCTGATCTCCTCGATGTTGAGTTTTTCGATCATCTTCTTGCGGCTGGTGGTCTGCTTCGATTTTGAGGCATTGGCGCTGAAGCGCGCGATGAATTCCTGAAGTTCCTTTTTGCGCTCCTCGGCCTTCTTGTTCTGGGCCATCTGCTGACGAAGGGCCAGCTGGCTCGACTCGTACCAGAAGCTGTAGTTTCCCGGGAACTGCTGCACGCGGCCGAAGTCGATGTCGACGATGTGGGTGCAGATGGAATCGAGGAAATGGCGGTCGTGCGATACGACCAGCACCGTGTTGTCGAAATTGGCGAGGTAGCCCTCGAGCCAGTTCACCGTTTCGAGGTCAAGGTCGTTGGTGGGCTCATCGAGGAGCAGGTTGTCGGGTTTGCCGAAAAGCGCCTGGGCCAGCAGCACCTTCACCTTGTCCTTCGCGTTGAGGTCGCTCATCAGTTTGCCGTGCAGGTCTTCCCTGATGCCGAGGCCGCTGAGCAGGCTCGCCGCGTTGCTCTCGGCATTCCAGCCGTCGATGGCGGCGAACTGCTCCTCCAGGTCAGAGGCGCGGTTGCCGTCGGCCTCCGAAAAATCGGGTTTGGCATACAGGAGCTCCTTTTCATTCATGATCTGCCAGAGCTGGGCGTGGCCCATCAGCACGGTGGTGAGCACCGGGTAGCTGTCGAATTCGGCGTGGTTCTGCTTCAGCACCGAAAGGCGTTCGCCGGGACCGAAGGTCACCGAACCCTTGGTGCCGTCCATGTCGCCGTAAAGCATCTTGAGGAAGGTGGACTTGCCGGCGCCGTTGGCCCCGATGATCCCGTAGCAGTTGCCGGGGGTGAACACCATGCTGACATCCTGGAACAGGATGCGTTTGCCGAACTGGATGCCAAGGTTTGAGACTGTAATCATTTAATTTTATGTTTATTAGACGGATGATGCAAAAAGTCTGCAAAGGTAGTCCTTTATTGCGTACAAAAGTGGATTTGGGGGAATCTAAAAAATAATTGATCCCGGACGTATTACCTTTTGCACCTGAAACCGATTAAGCAATAAAACAAAATCATATGGAAACAAATGACAAAAAACAATATCAGGATGTTGTTGCCATCACCTCGGGAAGAAGTATCCTGATCAGGCTGCCGAAAAACAGGGATGACATCGCTTTTATACGTTCGTTGGGTTTCACGCGGTGGGATGCAACTGGCTTTTGCTGGGTGGTCCAGAACCATCCGGCGAACATCACCAGGCTGAACGGGTACTTCAACACCCGCATCCGGTGGACCGAACTTTCCAGAGACAATATCCAGAAACCGGATGAACCCATCAGGGTGGAAGCAAATACGCTGCTGGTTGTCCATTATAACAATGGGCGTATCAGGCTGGTGTTCAGGTATTGCGCGGAGTTGATTTATCTCATTAAGCAACTCCCGTACCATACCTGGGATCCCGGATCCAAAACATGGACGTTGCCGCATACGGAGAAGATACTGGTGAGCCTGCGTGATTTCTGCGACCATCACGGGTGGAAATACAGGTATGCTGAAGATTTGAAACAGCTGAACCGGAAACCAAAACCCAAACTTTCCGCATTGCCGTCATTTCGGAAGTGCCCCGAGGTTTTTATCGAAAAAATGACGGTCCTGCGTTACAGCCAGCGGACAATCGACGTATATACCGATTGTTTTTCAGAATTCATCAACTATTACCACGACATGGATCCCGTGAAGATTGAGCGTCCTGAGATCATGACTTACCTGCGTTATCTTGTCACCGACCGCTGTATTTCCACAAGCTATCAGAACCAGGCCATCAGCGCCATTAAATTCTATTATGAGAAGATTGTTGGAAGACCTCGCGAAACCTTTTACATTGAACGCCCGATGCGTGAGAAATTCCTTCCGAATGTACTGAGCGAGGAGGAGATCAAAGCTATCATCGGGTCGATCACCAACCTCAAGCACAAGTGTATGATCATGACCGCCTATTCATCGGGAGTGAGGGTTGGAGAATTGCTGAACCTCCGTATCCCCGACATTGATTCAAAACGGATGCTGATCCGCGTGAACCAGGGGAAAGGGAGAAAAGACCGGGTTACCCTGCTTTCGGTCACGCTGCTTAAGATGCTCCGGACCTACTATATCCAGTATCATCCGAAAGTTTTCCTTTTCGAGGGAGCCAGCGGGGGGCGGTATTCGGAGCGCAGCGTACAGAATGTGCTTCGGCGGGCCTGCATCCATGCGGGAATCATACGGCACACCACGATGCATACCCTCCGGCATTCATTCGCCACCCATCTGATGGAACATAATGTTGATCTCCGGTACATCCAGGAACTCCTGGGGCATACCAATCCTAAAACCACGCAAATCTATACACATATCACGACAAAAGGTCTCGATCAACTCAAAAGTCCGCTCGATAACCTCGGACTATGACCTTTTATTGTTAAATATTTCACGTTTCTTATGTGAATTGAAATAATTGTGTAAATTTGACAGGAGGGAACGTAAAGGTATATATTAGACCTATAATTAGAAGGTCATCTGTAAACATTGAAACAAATGCAAGTTACAACTTGGAATATCCTTTCTAACCCATTGATGAAGTAGTACATTTTGATTTTTTATAAACCCAAATCCAAATGGCTCATAAGACCCATATTGCGTCTATCTCCCCTCCCCTGCTATTAGCAACACCATTTTGAACAGGATAGACGCCATATTTCGATTATTGAGTCGTTAGGTACAATTAAATTGAAAACCAACTAGTGAGGATGTAACTAAATGGATAATAAATGTTTAATCTTATCTTGGCTATTCGTTTGCATTTTAAATGCATCATTCTGTCAAAAGAATATTCATTCTGACACTATTAGAATTCCAAATACCGACACCACTGTTGTTAAATGGTATGATGGACAGAAATTAACGGATGAACACATATTTATATCGGGTAAACTGTGCTTTTAACGATGGTATTTTTATCGAAAGAAAAAGGGTTATTTTGGGTATTATACAGTTGATAAACGAGGCATAAAGCCAAAATATGAAGAGTACAAGGAGATCTATTTTGATGGCACCATCAAGGAACATGGGATTCTTAACAACTTTCAATACAATGGATTTAGAAAGATTTACTATCGAAATGGAGAACTACGATGTGAATGTAATTTTAAAAACGGGAAAAGGGACAGTATCAACAAGAGTCATTATGAGAATGGACAATTACAGGCAATAAAATTCTTTAAGAATGGTAAAGAAAACGGCAAGGAATTTTGGTATTACGAAAATGGTCAATTTAAAGGTGAACTGGTTTATGACAATAAAAAACTAATTGAAATAAACTCACTTTTTGATAATTCGGGAAGACCTCTGGAGAAAGGAACCCTAAACAAAGGAAATGGAACTCTTAATAATTATAGCGACGAAGGAAAACTAGAATACATCGAACTATATAAGAATGGTAAAAAAATAAAAACAATAAAACCATAAATGGATTAACTGTACCTAACGAACTTGCACCCGCAACAAAACCAGCATTCATGAGGCTTAGCAAAGCTTCACCTTTGCTGCGGTTGCAAGTAGCACGTTAGGCACCAATTAATATGAAAAATATCCCTATGAAAAAAAACTGTTTTCTGCTTTTTTCATTAATAGTATCCTTTTTTTGGTTTTCGTCCTGTCATAAATGTCAAGAAGCACAGCTTCCCTCGCAAACATTTAGTCAACAAGAATTAAATGTCAATCCCTATTTCGCAACAGAGACACTGGTGTTTAAAGATTTTAATGGCGATTCAATTGAATTTGTTGGAGTAAAGAGAACAACATTTCAAACCAAATATTTTTCAAATGATCCGAATGGGGATGAAGTTATGAAAGATAATTGTTTTGGAGACTATTATTACTCAGAAAATAATTCAACGGTTTTTCAGAACCCATCAAATGAAAGACATTTTGAACTTGACTTATGTTTTTCAAATGAATTCCAGACTGGAACTCTTGAAAAACAAATAATATTTAATATTAATAACTTGAATCCTACAGTTTATTATTACTTGGAAACGTTTTGCATTACAACAGATTCTATTTTTAATAGTCCGAGTTCCCCGTATAATAAAGTTTTAGCTTATTATAATTCATATCAAATTGGGAATAAGCTTTTTACAAAGGTATATAAATTGGGTTGTAAATCTGGAAATTACCTTTTTTATACAATGAAAGATGGACTTGTTGGATTTCTGACTGATAAATATATTTTGTATAGCCTACAAAAATAATAAAAATTTAATCGGCGCCTAATAAATAGGACTTCGTGTGGCACGCAGTGCCCAGCATGAAGTCCAAGTTGAACTA
>CAIMWF010000106.1 GCA_903845055.1 uncultured Bacteroidales bacterium
CGTATGATGACATCCCCCCATACCGGGGTGTGATAATGGCCGTATTCACATTCCATATGAATGGTGCCGGTTTGTTCAGCCATCCCGTAATAATCATGCACCCTGTGAATCCCGCAAACTTCTGAGGCTGATTTCCTGAATACGGCAGGTGAAACCGATTCCTGTTCCATCTTTTTCCACCCGCCCCCGTGGATTAAAACCGCGTTGGACAGGTCAGGGTGCAAACCGGATTTTTCAAGTTCTTTGAAAAAAAACCGGTAAACATGGTAGGTAAATCCAAAGATCAACATGGGCCCATCCCGGTGCGCTTTCAAAAAGGATTCCAGGAGGCTGTGGTTCGGTTCCATTTTATCGTTGAGAACAAAGACCCGTTCCGAACCGAAGAGGGAGAAACCAAGCACTCCCGCGGCACGCGCGGAGAGCTGTTTCCTGTTTTTCAAAATACTTTCCGAATCAATGATGATCATCGGCATCCTGCGTGAACCGATAAAGGATGAAACGATTCTTTCCAGGACATTCAACTGGTTTGCCGCTGTTTCGCGGCCGAGAAATACCTGCGAGCGCATTTTCCCCGAAGTACCGGAGGAGGTCAGTGTCCTGACGATCTTTTCCTGTGGTAAACTGCGCAGTTCAAGCATCCCGAACAGCTGAACCGGTAGAAACGGCAGGCATGGGTATGGATAATCCCTGGCGGGATCGAACCCGATGGCGTCCATCATTTTACGGTAGGGGGGGCAACAACTGTAATGGTGGCGTGACAGCGCTGTCAGGATCGGGCTCAGCAACTTTTCCTTGTCTGCCTTGTTTATGGAATAGGGAGGGATGTCGGGAAGCGTTGTCATGTTCAATGGTTATCCAGGGTGGAATAATGGGTTTTGCCTGCTTCATTTCTTGGCAGTGCGGCGCAGCATCTGACCGATACGGCTGACTGTTGAATCCCGGTAACGGCGCAGATATAATCCTTCACCACCGTCATCCTGCTTTGATCGGTGACATGTATAACCAGGTGATCATCCTCCCCGGTGCAGGCACAGTCGGCAACCAGGTGACAGAGCAGTCTCTCCGTTTCATCCAGGCTGATCCTGTTCCCGAATATCTTGATAAAGCGGCCTTTCCTTCCCTCAATGTAATAAAAACCGTCACGGTCCCTTTTTGCTAAGTCGCCGGTGAACAGGATGCCATGATTTTCATCTCCTTTTTCCAGGTCGCCGGGAACCGTTGAATATCCCATCGAGACATTCCTGCCTTTGTAAACAAGTTCACCCGTAATGTCACTCCCGGCAATTTCAGTTCCAAAGTCGTCTGCAAGGCTGAAGGCACCCCCCGGGATCGCCTTGCCGATGCTGCCAGGCTTAAGCAAGGCAAATTCCGCTGGCAGGTAACCCATGCGGGCGGTGGCCTCCGTTTGCCCGTACATCGAGAAGAATTGTTTATCCTCAGCGGCACAGAAACCGGCGTAACCGAGGAAAAGTTCACCGCTTAATTTTCCGCCGGCCTGGGTTAACGTTTTGAGCGATGGCAGCTGCATTTCCCTGAAATTAAGACGTTCAAGGATTTTGTAGGTATAGGGGATGCCCGACAGCGAAGTTGCGCCATGGTCCTTCAGGAAAGACCAGAATTCTGCTTCCAGCAGGCTCTTTGACGTTAAAAGGATGGTTGCTCCCCTGATGACATGGCTGTTGATCACGGAGAGGCCATAGGCATAACTCATGGGTAAGGTGGTGATGGGCCGATCATTTTCGTCTATCGACAGGTACGCGGCAATCGATTCGGCATTGGCTTCCAGGTTCCCGTAACTGAGGCGCACCAGTTTCGCACTGCCGGTACTGCCCGAGGTTGATAAAAGCATCGCCAGGTCAGGATGCAACGGGCAGGCAATATTTCCCGCCGGCTTAACGAGCGAATACCCATGTCCGGAAAAAACGGCGTCAGCCTGCGGGAACTCCGCCCTGCGGTTGCCGGGCAGCCAAAGATAGGATGGTTTGTATGTTTCGACGAGACCGGCAAGGAAAGAACTGCTGATCTTTGCGTCGAGCATCACCGGGACCACATGACCAGCAAGAAAAGACAGGTACCCTGCGAACGATCCGATGGTGTTCCTGCACAGACAGAATACAAGACAGCGGTCGCGAATGACCGCCATGACGGAGCTGGAAAAATCGGTGACTTCCCCATAGGTCATCCGGGTACCTTCGTCGGTAATGACGGCTGTATGGCCTTGTGGATGTTGGATGTTGAAAGGCAGCATAAACCCGTCGTTATTTCAGCGATAAATATTTTTTCATGATGTTGTACGCAACCTGTTCCGGTAGCAGTTCATGCTGTTCCAGCATGTAACGATACTCCCCGGCAGGTTTGAATTTATCTTCAATGCCAAGCCTAAGCAGCGGCGGGTGCTCCTCCAACGGACCCAGGTATTCGGCGATGGCACCGCCCAATCCTCCTGTCACGGAGTGTTCCTCGACCGAAACAAGCAGTTTTGCTGTTTTTATTTCACGATCGATGGTTTGCGTATCCAGGGGCTTGATGGTGTGCACATCAATTACGGTGGCCGAAATACCCTGTTTTTCCAGGATCCCTGAAGCCTGCAACGCATGGGCCACCATCGAACCGGTTGCTATGATGGCCAAATCGGCACCCTGAACGAGCGTAATCGCTTTGCCTGGCTGGAAATCATAATCTTCGTGGTAAACGACCGGGTTGTTCATGACACCGGTAAGC
>CAIMWF010000107.1 GCA_903845055.1 uncultured Bacteroidales bacterium
CTTATAAAAAAGGAGTGACCAGGACAACGATCATCGATTTCTTTGTTGTTTCGCCCAACATCGAGGTCACCGTTGTTTCGGCCGTATCCATGGGATTCGCCTTCTCCGACCATCATCCGGTGATGATGGGCGTGAGGCTCAAACCGGATCCGGGGAGCATCCAGGGGCCGGGGCTGACACCGTAAAATAGGCCGGGACAGGTTTTATGGGTAACTTTGCCGCCTGGGCGGTCAGAAAACCTGCCAAATCGCGTTCACCCTTTGCCAATCATCCCATCATCCATCACCTCACCATGAAAGTAAAAATAAAAACAGAAACCACGCTGCTGGCACACCTGCTCGGGGAATTTGGCACAGCATCCAAAACCACCGTGAAACAGCGGATCACACACGGCAATGTGCGCGTGAACGGAAAGATGGTGACCAACCCGGCGGTGATGCTGAAAGAGGGCGATAGCGTTGAATATGTAAAACAGGTGGTGAAGATCAATAAAGTCAAGCCGCCTTACCAGGTGCTCTTCGAAGACGACGCTATCCTGGTTGCCGTTAAACCGGCGGGGTTGCTAACCATAGGCGACCGCGGGATCGGAGGCACTTCGTTTTACCAGGAGATGCAGGCATACGTTAAGGAGAATTCAAAAGGGAAGGAGCGCCTGTTCGTGGTGCACAGGCTCGACCGCGAGGTGTCTGGAATCCTGTTGTTTGCAAAAAGCGAGGCGTTGCAGGAGGAGATCAAGAATCACTGGATGGATACCAAAAAACTCTATTATGCCCTGGTGGAAGGGCAGCCGAAGGAAGACAAGGGGACCATCAGGAGCTGGCTTGTGGAGGGTCACGATCAGCGGGTTCATTCGGTCAGTGTGCAGGAAGGGGCAAAACTGGGCATCACCCATTACCGCGTGATGGACCGTACCCCTGATTATACCCTGCTCGAAGTTGAACTGGAAACAGGGAGAAAGAACCAGATCAGGGTGCATCTTTCCGAAATGGGCTGCCCCGTGGTGGGCGACCGGCGCTATGGTGCCGACGCCCGCTACGAACGGCGCATCAGGCTGCATGCCTTTTTCCTTTCCATCCGGCACCCGGTCACAGGCTCCCTGGTGGACTTTAAAAGCAAAATGCCAAAGAATTTCCTGGTACTGAAAGCCGGGGATGAGAAATACAAATAACCGGGTTTATCCGGTTTGGAACCCCCTCTGCCGCATCGCCTCGAAGATAACGATCGCCGCGGATGCCGAAACATTCATCGAGTCAATCTTTCCCATCATGGGGATTTTAATCAGGTCGTCGGCGCCCTGGAGCCAGCTACTGCTCAGCCCGCAGGCTTCCGATCCCATGATGATGGCAGCCGGCTGTCGGAAATCGGCCTGGTGATAAAAATTTGTTGCAGTCAGCGCAGTACCGAACATTTTAATTCCCGATGCGCGCATCCGGGAGATGGCATCTTCAGAGGTGGTCGTCACCACCTGCATGGAAAAAATACAGCCGACGCTTGAACGGATGGCATTTGGGTTATAAATGTCGGTTTGCGGGTCGCAGATGATCACGGCATCCAGGCCGGCCGCATCCGCGGTGCGGAGCAGGGCGCCCAGGTTTCCTGGTTTTTCAACCGTTTCAAGCACCAGAATAAGGGGATTTTTACCGAGTTCCAGGTCACTGAACGCAAGCCTTTTCGGTTCCGCCAGGGCGATGAGTCCATCGCGGTCGTTGCGATAGGCCATGCGGTTGAATACCGGTGTTGTCACTTCGGTCATTTCAACGCGGCTCCCTTTAGGAAACAACGCGTCGACGGATGCCATCGTAACAAATTCAGGGGCGAAAAACAGGTCGGTGACCACAAACCCACCCGCAACGGCAAGGCTGATCTCGCGGTATCCTTCGATTACGATGCGGTTTTGCTCAGTCCTGGCGCGGGGTTTTTCTCCGAGTAAAAGCACATTCTTGATCAGCGGGTTTTGCAGGCTTGAAATGAGTCCGGACATAGATTATGATGGAGGTCAGTTTTTTACAATTTTTATAACGCAGGTTTCTCTTGCCGTGCGTATCGATGCCACATAGATGCCCCCGGCCCGGGGCTTCATATCGATCACCACGCGGTACCGGTTACGCTGCGGCGAGATCAAACAGGAGAACGAACGCCTGCCCGACCTATCGGATATTTCGGCAAAGATAGGCTCTTTCCCCGTGCATGCCCCTGAAAGACAGACTAAATCGCCAGATGGATTCGGGCAGACCCGTAGACCAGGCAGTCCATCAGCCGGGAAAACACCGGCTGCCGTCGGGGTGCTTTCACCCGGCGTTGTTGCAGGATAATATATTTTGGTCAGGACCGGGCGGTTGTTCCTGGAGACATCATAAAATGTCATGGAGCGGTGCCCTGCAGGATAGTTTTGTGCCATTACCGGCATCCCGGAAACCGCAACCAGTGTTATAAAATAAACAAGACGTATGAAATACAACCGATTTTTACTTTTAAAATAAGGATGAAAAGTTTTTATTTTGATTGATTTACAACGTTTTTCAAGAAAAATAATTTTTTTTTCATTTCTTTGCATCTGGTTTCAAAAACATTTCTACATTTGCGTATCCAATTACCCGAATAATTTATGTCAAAAATTTTCGCCCTGTCAGAAGCCTCCTCGATCGCCATTCATAGCATGGTGCTTATCGCCCGTTCAGGGAACGGCATCAATGCAGTAAAAATAGCGGAAATTACGGGATTTTCAAAAAATCATATTGC
>CAIMWF010000108.1 GCA_903845055.1 uncultured Bacteroidales bacterium
AAGGATCTACAACGGGACCACCAGTTCCTCGGTAGCGCCTACGGTTTCGGGAATCATTTCGGGTGATGCCGTTGGCACGGCTCCGGTCCAGACTTACGACACCAGGCATGTTGGCACGGGCAAAACCATGACAGCCGCCGGTCTTGTAATCACTGACGGGAACAGTGGCAATAACTATTCCATCAGCTACGTCGAGAACTTCTCGGGAGTGATCACTACCGCAGCAGTCAGTGTTACAGCTCAGCATGACACCAGGATCTACAACGGAACGACCAGTTCTTCGGTAGCACCGGTTGTGGCTGGCATCCTCTCACCGGATGTGGTGGGTACCGCCCCGGTTCAGACCTACGATACAAGGCATGTTGGCACCCTTAAAACGCTTTCTGCCACCGGTTTGGTGATCAGTGACGGGAATGGCGGAAACGATTACGCGGTGACCTATTATACCAATACTACCGGTGTAATTACCACCAAGGCCGTTTCAGTTACCGCCCAGACGGACAACAAGGTGTACGACCGGTCGGTCAGTTCAGCGGTAGCACCCGTTGTGGTTGGTATCGTTTCTCCTGACGTTGTAGGAACCGCACCGGTTCAGACATACGACAACTGGAACGTGGGTACCGGCAAAACCATGACAGCAGCCGGCCTGGCGATCAGCGACGGTAACTCAGGGAACGACTATGCCGTTACCTATTATACCAACACCACCGGTATCATTACCTGGAAGCCGATCACCGGCAACTTCACCGTTACCTCCACCAAGGTCTATGACGGCAACTCCCTTGCCAACGTACTGACCCGGACCCTCAACGGCGTAATTTCCGGTGATGATGCCTACCTCAGCGGTGGTATCGCAAACTACAACAACAAGAATGTCGGCACCGGCAAAACCGTAACCCTTACCGGTTACAGCCTGCTGGGCACGACAGCCCCGAACTACAACCTGACCGGTGTCTTCACCACCACGGCCGACATTACGGTACGTACCCTTACGCTGAGCAATTTCGCAGCCGATAACAAGGTGTACGACGGAACGCTCGTTGCGACCGGACTTGGTTTCAATGACGACCGCGTATCGGGCGACAACCTCGCATTTACCCGCGATGCAGCCTTTGATAACAAGAATGTTGGAACCAGCAGGACCGTCCTCTATACCAACATCGTGATCTCCGGCGGCACCGACAAGGACAACTATGTGCTTGCCTCCACTACAGGCAATACCGGCGCCAACCGCGTGATCTCCGCAAGGGGGCTGACAATCTATGCCAACAGTGTAAGCAAACCTTACGGAACCGCCATCACAGGTGCAAGCGGATCAACCGCCTTTACCTCGGCAGGTCTGCAGAACGGTGAAACCATCGGTACAGTGACCATTGCCTACGGCGCCGGTTCAGCTGCCCTCGACCCGGTTGCAACCTATACCGGTTCGGTAACAGCAACGGCTGCCACCGGCGGAACCTTTACCGCAGGCAACTACTCCATCACCTATTCGGCCGGTGATATCACCGTTTACAATTCAAGTTCTGTTTCAGGTCATATCACCTATTACAACGCCGGCAACACGCCGATGAACAATGTGACGGTCGAACTGTGGCAGGGCGGATCAAAAGTCTACCCGGCTACCGGGACTGTTGCTACGGATGCGCAGGGTTACTATACCTTCCCGAATGTACTGTCGGGAACTTATGATGTGCATTTCACCACCGTTAAACTAACGTACTCCGGAACCTACCCCTTCATCAGCGGGGCCATAAATGCCACTGACGCTGCGCTGACAAACCAATATGCCAACGGAATACTACCCGGCAATGTTTGGCCTGCAATTGAAAAAGTGAAACTGATTGGTTGCGATATCACGGCTGCTGGTTCTATTCAGGCAGTTGACCCTTCCATGATGCTGGCATATTTTACCAATTCATGGACTACCTGGGTGGGACACGTAACAAGTCCCCGTCCCGACTGGACCTTCTGGAAACCTGAAACAACAACGCACAACAATATTACCGATGGACCATATCCTCAGATTACGATTGTGCCGTCAACGAACCTGACGCAGGATTTCTATGCTTTAGTGACCGGCGACTTCAACCAGAGTTTCACACCCGGCGGAGCCAAATCGGCAAACGCCAACCTGAGGCTGGAATACGGCCAGACAGTGAAAGCCAGTCTTGGCGACATCATCGAATTACCGGTGTACGCCACTTCGTCCATGGAATTAGGAGCAGTTTCCCTGATCCTGAACTTCCCGTCGGACAAACTGGAGGTGCTCGGTGTGGCCATGAACAGCAATGCCAGCAGCCAGGCTGTATTCAATGCAATCAACGACGAACTCAGGATTGGATGGACGTCACTGACCCCGCTCAACCTGAATGCCGGAGAAAAATTGCTGACGATGAGGGTCCGCGTGATTGGTTCCATTGCCAAGGATGAGACCCTGCGTTTCACCCTTTCCTCGAACCCGTTGAATGAACTGGACGATGCTTCCGTAAAAGAGATCGGCGATGCCGTTCTCAGCATGGATGTCCTTGGAAGTTCAACCCTTGGCATAACAGATCCGGGTGCAAGCGGCAATATCCGCCTGGCCAACTACCCGAACCCGTTTGCCGCTACAACCACCCTTGCCTACACCCTGCCGGTTGCCGGCGATGTGACCATCGAGATCCGCAACATGCTTGGAAGCGTGGTGCAGACCGTGGTGAACAACGAAGCGCAACAGGCCGGTGACTACAAACTCAGGATGGATGCGTCCATCCTTGAACCGGGAGTCTACACCGCCACGCTCAAACTCAATACCGGCAGCACGACGCTTACCCGTACCATCAAAATTGTCCGTACACGTTAAATCCTGATTCGAAGAACGGGGGAGGGAACTCCTCCGTTCTTTTAAAATTTTAAACGTTTGAAATAACACCCTTACCGTGATAAAGAAGATCCCTGCCTTTACTGTTTGCTTTCTTCTTTTCTTTTATGGAACCCGGTCCCAGAACGCGCCCGTTACAACCCTCCCGGTTGTAACGGCATGTCCTGGGTCGGTGATCTCCGTCCCGGTGACGGTTACGGGGTTTACCAATATCGGCGGTGTAACACTCACCATGAGCTATGACATCACCGTGCTTTCCTATATAAATGCCACAAATACATCTGGGTTCCCCGGGTTGACGATCAATGGAACTATTCCCGGGAAAATCACTATTGCCGGATTTTCAGGATCTTTTGGCGTAAACCTTCCAAACGGAGCTACCTTCATTACCATTAATTTTACGTACCATGGCGGTTCAACGGCCATTTCGTGGTTTACCTTAGGAAATAATTGTGAATATTCCGATTACCCCAACTATAATCCACTAAACGACATTCCGAAATCAACCTATTATATCAATGGCCAGACCGGGCCCACCCTCGGGGTCGATTTTACGGCCGGCAACCTTCTCCCATCCGCAGGACAGGTGGTCCAATTCACCGACCTTACTACCGGCCAACCAACTGGCTGGAACTGGAATATCACCCCTACCAGCTTTGTTTTTGTGAACGGAACCGGTGCCGGGAATCAAAACCCGCAGGTACAGTTTACCTCAAACGGCTATTATACGGTTACGCTCACCGCTTCAAAAAACGGCTGCAATATTTCTACGACGAAGCCAAATTACATTAACTGTGTGCAGAAAGGTTTGTGGACGGGGAACACCTCGGCCGACTGGAACATCCCTTCCAACTGGAGCAATTACGCCGTGCCCGACAATACAACCGACGTGGTTATCCCTTCCTCAACAATAAACTGGCCGGTTTACTACGGCAACCTCACCATCGGGTCGCAATGCAATTCCCTGGTGCTCCAGGGATCAACGAGCCGGATGACGGTCACCGGGAACCTGGTGATCCCCTCCTCGAAATGAAAAGGAAAAGATGATATTGATGCTGCGCAAAAAATACATATTCCTCCTCCTTCTCCTCCTCACTTCAGGGGTCCTCTTCCCTTTTAGCCGGCTTTATGCGCAGAACGCACCGGTTTCAACCATCGGTATGGTGAACAGTTACAGCAATTCCGCAACTGTGCAGGTCACTGCCATCAATATCCTCAACATCGGTTCTTTCAGCATCAAAATATTATACGATTCAACGGTCGTTCATCCGACGGGTGCAACGGTCGGCCCTCAGCTGGGAGGAAATATGTCGGTGAACCTGAATTTGCCTGGAATCATTTATCTTTCATGGTACACCTATCCCGGGGTTACAATTACTGGTAATCCCGTGATCCTGAACCTGAATTTTACGAAGGTGGCAAATGGCACCTCCGCACTCAGCTGGTCTGACAACGGGGTTTCCTGTGCCTGGTATGACGGAAATGGCGCCATGCTGAACGACGCACCCACCTCATCCTATTATATTGCAGGCTCATTATCTTTTTCGTCTCCAAATGCTCCGCATACCTTCCTTTCGACGCTGAATGTATGCCAAGGCACTACTGTCAGCATGCCCGTAAAGGTGTCCGCATTCAGCAATATCGGGTCATTAACGCTTACCCTGAATTATACCCAGGCTGCATTGGTCTACCTTTCATTTACGAATACCTCAGGGTTTCCGGGGCTTTCCGTAAATGCTGGCCAGCCGGGGACCCTGGTCATTTCTGGTTCCGTCAGTACAGGAGGCAACGGCATTACACTTGCCGACAGTTCCGTCCTGGTCACCCTGAATTTTAACAGCCTTGCCGGACCAGGCACCCTGGCCTGGACCGACAACGGAACCTCCTGCCAGTATGCCGGTCCGCCGCCTGTAAGTTATATTCTGAACGATGTTCCTCAGAATACCTATTATTTGAATGGAACTGTCAGTGGAACCACCATTCCGGGCGCATCAGGCGTCATCATCGGGCCGGTCGGCGGCAATGTATGCCCGGGGCAAACGGGAGTGAACTTTTCCATCCCCGCTGTTCCCAATGCCACGGTATACGTGTGGTCACTCCCCCCGGGGGCGCAGGTGACCGGCGGTGCCCAGACAAACAACATTTCGGTCACCTTCGGCAGCCTCCCGGGTAACTGGGATATCAACGTTTATGCCAATAACGTTTGTGGCAACGGCCAGGCTTCGCCGGTTTTCACGGTTTATGTCAATGAGCCGCCCACCATCACGGCACAGCCTGTATCGCCCGATACGGTCCTGGCCGGCGCAGGATCCGCTTCGTTCCATACAGGTGCTTCGGGGTCCCTCCTCACCTACCAGTGGCAGGAATCTGCGGGAGGCTGGCACGACATCCTGAACGCCGGCGTTTACGGCGGTACAAGCACTTCAACCCTTACGATCACCAATCCGCCGGTCGCCATGAACGGGAACCAATACCGCTGCATCGTTGGCGGTTTATGCCCCCCGCAGGTCGTATCCGACGGCAACGCCAGGCTTTATGTAACGGATATTACGGGTACAGGAGACAACGATCCCGGTAAAAACGGGAACAAACAAAACTTATCAATGGATGTCTTCCCGAACCCGGTGGTTTCGGAATTCAACATCCGTTATTTTTTACCGGAAACGGGACATGCTGTCCTTGAAATTTCTGATTTGTGCGGCAGGAGGATGGAAGTGCTATCCATCGGCGATGAAACTGCCGGAACCCATTTGACGGCAAAAAAAGTCGACATGCACCCGGGCCTGTACCTCCTTACCCTCACCCTTCAGAACATCAAAGGAACAACTGCCATCACTAAAAAAATCATGTTGCAACAATAAAACGGCCGTTATGAAAAGTCTAGCGTTTTGTAATCCATTATCATCATTTTTTTCCCAGGGAAAACTTAAAACCAATTATATGAAAAACTGTACGATTGCTATCTGGATCCTATTTGTTTTAGCTGCCATCGGGGGATATTCACAAAATGCTCCTGTATCTACCGCCGGAATAATTACCAGTACCGGTATTGCGGCAACAGTGCCCATTACCGCGGCCAATTTTACCAACATCGGCAGTGGAAATTTAACGATTAACTATGACCCATCCATCGTTTCTGTTGGACTTGGATCGGTGACGGTAGGCCCGGATTTGATAGGTAATTTCAATGCTAATATACTTACACCAGGTCAAATAATAATTACGTGGTCAACCTGGCCCGGGTTGAACCTTCCAGGAAATCCTTTGATAGCGAATATCGTGTTCAACAAAATCAAGGACGGCACTTCTCCCGTGACTTTTTCTGACAATGGAACATCATGCGCATGGTGGGATGGGAACTTTGCGTTGATGAATGACACTCCGACTTCGACATACTATATTGATGGTTCTGTAACGTTCGAATCGCTGCCAGCACCAGTAACAACCGCCCCCTCAGTGTCGGCCTGTGCCGGGACTGTAATTCATATTCCGATAACGGTTACCGGTTTTACAAACATCGGTTCCGTTTCACTGACCATGTATTACAATCCGTCGGTCCTTTCTTTTCTGCCTGGAACAAACAATTCAGGATTTCCCGGATTAATCATCAATGGAACCGGATTTCCCGGAAAGATCGTGATCGCTGGTACATCAAATTCCGGTAGAACTCTTTCAGATGGAGCAACCTTTGTCACCCTGAATTTCACCTGCAATGGCACCGGGGGCACCACCTCCCTTACCTGGGATAACAGCGGGAACAACTGCGAATATAACGATTACCCCGGTTATGCCATCCTGGTCGACGACCCAACCGCCAACTTCTACCATGATGGTTCCGTCAACGTATATGCACCCCTCTCCGCCTCCATCAGCGGCGGCACCTCCCCGGTCTGCTCCAACACCTCCCCCGGCACCTTCACGGCCCTGGGCAGCGGCGGCACCGGCTCCTATACCTACCAGTGGTACAGCACCAATACCGGGATCCTCACCGGCCAGACCGGCGCAACTTACAATCCCGGCAACATCACCGCCTCCGACGGCTATCACTGTGCCGTGACCAGCGGTGCCTGCGGGACTGCGAATACGGGTACGACGAGCATTACGGTGAATGCGTTGCCGAATGCACCGGTACCTGCCGCCAATACCTACACCTATGACGGGACCCCAAAAACGGCCACGGCATCGCACAATGCCGGTGAAACCATCGACTGGTACGCTGCCGCAACCGGCAGCACAACCGCTTCGGCCCCCACCGCGACCAATGCGGGCACCTACACGGCATGGGCCGAATCGCGCAACCTCACCACCGGGTGCGTGAGCGCCCCCCGGACCCTGGTAACCCTGACGATCAACAAGGCCGACGCAGTGATCACTGTTACACCTTACAACGTTGCCTATGATGCCAACCCCCATACCACCACCTTCACCGCCGTCGGGGTTGAAACCCCGACCCCGGTTGACCTGACCGGACTGATGGATGTATCCGGCACCACCCAAACCAATGCCGGCGATTATGCGACCGCCCCGTGGAGCTTTACAGGGAACACCAATTACAATGCCACCAGCGGAACCGTACATGACGTGATCACGAAGATCAATGCTTCGATCACGGTAACCGGGTTCTCCGGCACCTACGACGGCAATCCCCATGGTGTGATCAGCAGTTCGGCAACCGGTTTGGCCGCTGTAAATCTGGGAACTTTGCTCCACGTAGCCTCCACTACCTATGTGAATGTGCCGGGCGGACTTGTCCACTGGACCTTCGATGGTGATGTAAATTACAATTCAGCCTCCGGGGATGCCACCGTGACGATCACAAAGGCAAATGCCGTGATCACCGTTACGCCATACAGCCTTCCCTACGATGCCACCCCCCATACCGCCGCCTTCACCGCCGTCGGCGTTGAAACCCCCACCCCGGCCAACCTTGCCGGCCTGATGTTTGTGGCCGGCACCACCCATACCAATGCCGCCGATTATCCTTCCGATGCATGGAGTTTCACCGGAAACACCAATTACAATGCCA
>CAIMWF010000109.1 GCA_903845055.1 uncultured Bacteroidales bacterium
CTGTTGCTCCAGGAAACCGCCCCCTGCTGGACCAGTTGCCCGTCGAGGTACAATTTTGCGATGGCTCCGTCGTAGGTCGCAACCATAAAGTACCACTGGTTCAGGATGAAATCCTGGGGTAATGTATATCCGATATTGACATTCGGGCCTTCAAGTCCTGCAATCACCATGTTGTTTTCCCACGCCCTGAATACAAGGGCATTACCATTCAGCTGAGCGGTACCGTACACAAAAATATCCCTCCCAGCGCCGCAACAGGGCCAGGGAGATGTAGGCCTGAACCAGCCACAGATAGACCGGGGTTCAGCGGATTGAGGAAACCCGGTGTCCGATCCGGTTATGAAGCCCCCGGTAAAATTATACGCGCCATTTGGATTTCCGAACCTGTCATTCGCCGGCGTGGCCCCCTGGATGGTGCCGTTGTTTGAATTTCCTGCAGCGTTGTTTGCATTCCCGTTTAAAGGGTACCACGCAACAAGCCCGTTTTGGGGAACCTGACCAAATAACTGTACGATTACGATCAATTGAATGATCATGAGAAGGAGTAGTTTTTTCATAGCTGCTGTTATTATAATTTAAAATACCCGGGAGGTAAGTCTTTTCAGCAATGCTAAGCAAAACCATTCATTTACACAACGAAACCCTGGGTTATTGTATGAACCCCCGTGTTTTCTGTATGAAATTAAAAATAATGTATTCCCTGAAAGTGGATGGTGATGAAAGTTAAAATGCAACCGAGGCTGGAATATCGGGGTGCAGCGGATTGGCAATGTGTATCAGGAAACCGTTGATTTGATAGCCTGATAGTTGTTTTTACAATACCCATCTTGCTTTTTATTTAACGAAAGACATCTCTTTTCTTTTACAGATTTACCGCGCTATTAAGCAACGAAAATAGCCTATTTTCAGGACTATTCCAACTCCCTGATAAAATCACGTGAAACCTCCAGTTCGATTCTAACTCCATCTTTCCTGAGCTCGCAGATTCGTTTTTTACGATCGACGCGATACAGGAAGGAGCGATTGATGATTGCGAACCGCGAAATGCGCAGGAAATGGCCGGCGGGAAGCATTGCCAGCAACGACCCGATGTTCAGGGTGACAACCTCCGTATGTGCCGTGGGAAAGTGGATCACGGTATAGTTGCCATCGGCGATGGCATGTGAAATTTCCAGCGGGTCGATCAGGAGGTAGCCTGTCCTGGTATTGAGCCGGATGCGGTCGTCACGGTGGAGGTGATGGAGCAGATGATCCACTTTCTGCCTGAAATCAACAGCATCAATAAAAGTCGCGTAGCGTTTCAGGGTAGCCGCCAGCGCATCCGGGTCAACGGGTTTGAGCAGGTAATCGAAGGCCGCCACTTTAAACGCCCTGATGGCATATTCATCATAGGCGGTTACAAAGACGATTGCCGGGTTTAAATCAAGGTCGTGAAGCCCGGCAACCATGTCGAACCCTGTCTTCCTTGGCATCTGTATGTCGAGGAAAACCAGGCCCGGATGAAGTTTCACGATGAGTTCAAGTCCCGAATCTGCATCGCCCGCCATGCCAGCTATCTCAATTTCCGGATGTTTCTGAAGAAGCGAAGAAAGAACATCGCGCGATTCAGCTTCATCGTCGACCAGGATCGTTTTAATGGTTTCGGTTTGGTACATAGGTTGTCATGTTGTATTTGAACCCCGACGGAATGATAACAGTTACCCGCGTTCCGGCTGGTTGGTTGTTTTCATGGTAAAGATCGGTCACTTCATGGAAAATCTTCTGCTCGTTGTAGCGGTCGAAAAAGTCGTAATAAAAATTCAGGATCATCATGCCTTTGCCTGTCGAATTTTGTTTCATCCTGCGTGCCTCTTCCCGACCTACCCCGTTGTCTTCCACGGTAATATATAGTCTGTCGGTTTCTTCACGGATGGTGACGGTCAGTTCACCCGTATCGTCATTTTTGTTCAGCAACCCGTGCTTGAGGGCATTCTCAGCATAGGTCTGGATCACCATCTTGGGGACCTCCTGTTCCAGGTTGACCGGCTGAATGATGTTGATCGTGAAATGGAATGAATCGCGAAAACGCAGCTTTTCGATTTCAAGATAGGTCTGTACAAAAACAATCTCTTCGGCGAGTGTGCGTGTCACGTTGTCGCCCGAAGTGAGCACCTGCCTGATCAGGTTTGAAAGTTTCACAAAGAAACTGTATGCTTTTTCCTTCTCCTCCTTCAGGATGACGGATGCGATCGAATTCATCGCATTGAAGGTAAAATGGGGATCGATCTGGTTGCGGATGGAGATCAGCTGCAACTCAGCGATCCGTTTCTCCGATTCCAGTTTTTCCTGGATGGTCCTTTTACGGCGGCTCATCACGAGGTATCCCATCCCGAAAAAGAAACCGGAAAGCACAATCAGCATGAGCAGGATAAACCACCATGTTTGCCAGAAGGCAGGGCGGATCACGATCTCAAAACTGGCAGGATTGGCCGACCAGCACCCGGCATCATTGCAGGCAATCACTTTAAAGATATACTTTCCCGGGGCCAGGTTCGTGTAAACGGCATTCCTTTCCGCAGTGGGTTGAGACCAGTCTTTATCCTGCCCGTCAAGCATGTACCTGTACCTCACAAAAGTCGCCCCCCTGAAAACCGGCGCGGTGAAATCAAACCGGATATTGTGGTCCCGGGGGCCCAGGTCCAACCGACCTTTTGAAACGGAAGAAACGACCAGTGGAACCATTTTCATGGTTTCATCCAGCATGCTGATCTTTTCAAAATAGACCTGCGGCCCGGCATTAAGCGCAGGAAGATTCTGCGGGTCGATCCGCTGAAGGTTATCGGTGGTCGCCACCCAAAGGATTCCCCTGCTGTCGAGACATACTGCATTCTGCTGGCATTCGTTGCCGGTGAATCCATTATCGGCATTGAAAAACCTGATCACAGCCGTATCTTTCCTGTAAAAGGTGTTCAGATCCAGGAAGCCGATGCCGTGCAGCCCGCCGATAAACAGTTTTGACGAATCGATCAGGCACATGCTCACAACAATGTCGTTGAACCATGGGTTCGGGATCTTGCGGAATTTTTTCATATCGAACATCCAGAGCCCGTCTGAATTCCCGATCCAGATATTCCCACGGTGGTCCCTTGCCATGGTGTTGGCCCCCTGGGTGTAAGGAAACTCTTTGGTGGGAAGATGGGTCAACGGGGTTCCGTCGAGGAATGACAGTCCCTTGAATCCCCCCAGCAGCAATCGCCTGTGTGTATCCATGACCAATGCAACTACCATGTTTTCCTTTTTCCCCGGCGATACGTTCACAAGCTCGTACCCCTTTTCGCCGGCTTTTCTTTTCAGAAGCCCGGTATTGATACCGCAAATAAGGGTTCGCGCCAGGGTGTCTTCCTGGAAACAAAATGAAGCCGCGACAGGCAAACCGGGAATGGTCTGTAGTTTTTTCCCATCCCAGGTGATCATGCAATAGGGCGTGATGCTGATGTCGACATTGCCGTTTTTCTCCTTTATGGATCCCGGATAGATGCACCACTCCGCCCCTGAAGCGGAAAACGCAGGCATCGGGATATTGGCGATACGCCCATTTTCAATTTTCTGAATCCCTTTGTCATATCCGCCCACGATGATGCACTGGTTTTTATCCTCCACAACAACCTGGGAATTTTTATAAAGGCCGTCGGACTCATCGAAATGGGTAAAACCAAGCGAATACAGCCTGACCAATCCCAGGGGCGTACCCAGCCATAGGTTCTTTTCCCGGTCAAGCAATGCCGCGTTAACCTCCGAAAATGGCAACCTGTAATCTGTAATTTTCCCGTTTGCAAATAAACGCAACATAGGGGTGACCGATGAAGAAAAGAAAAGTGTATCCTTATTGAGTATTAAAAAACGGTCCCCCATCACATCCGGGTTCAAGCCAAAATCCTCTACCTGGGCAACTGTCGTATCAGAGATGCACCATAACTTTGTATTTTCATGGTTTGACTCGTGAAAATTTTCCCACGACTGATTCAGGTCTCTGAACATCAATTGAATGAAGTTTGTTTCAGGAGTCACGAAATAGATGCGGCCGTCAATTCCTGTAAAGAGGTTAAAAAATGGTTTGGCCTTGAGAATGAGGATCTTGTTTTTGCGAAGACAGGCAAGTTTATCATCCCTGGTCCTGAAATAGAAATTGCCATCGCGTTTTGAATAGGATGGGTTGAACCAGCCGTCATTGCGAACCATCCCACCGACCTGGTCAAAACAGGAATTTTTCACCTGTTTCGGTCCATTCCTGTCAACCTTGAAAAGCATAGCTTTTGCTGTGACAAAATAGCCTTTGCCATCGGCACTCCAGTAACCTTCAACACGGTCGTTATATGGAAAACTCCTGAGAACCGAGGTCCGGAACCCATAACTGTAAACCAGGCATCCACGGGTCGTCATGAACCATACGGTGCTGTCGTTCAGTGATTGTATGTATTTCACCCATCCTTCTGAAATTCCGGCAGTATCGCGGATGGTCTGAAATGAATGACCATCGAACCGGCTGATGCCATTCTTGGTCCCGATCCAGAGGAAACCCCTGGTGTCCTGGTGAAGAGCGGTAACCTCCGACTGCACCAGTCCGTCAGAGACTGTGTATAACCGATAGCCCGCCTGCTGGGCAAATGAAAACCGGAAGAAAAAAAGAGACAGAAGGGCCGTAAGGACTATGATCGGTTTCACTTTAGCATTTTAGCAATTACAGAGGTCATGCATGGCCGGGAAGGGGATCGCTTGGAGCTGGGATATGCAATCGTTCAATCATTTGCCATCAGCCAGGCCAGAAACAGGTTGTACCCCAGCGAAAGCACCACAGCTCCCACAAAAAGCCCGATGATGCCAAAACTGATGAACCCCCCGATGGCCCCCAGGAATATCACAAGCATGGGCACCGGCGCACCGCGCCCGAGCAGAATGGGTTTCAGGATATTATCCGCCAGCA
>CAIMWF010000110.1 GCA_903845055.1 uncultured Bacteroidales bacterium
ATTCAGGAAATCAGCCTCAGAAGTTTGCGGGATTCACAGGGTGCATGATTATTACGGGATGGCTGAACAAACCGGCACCATTCATATGGAATGTGAATACGGCCATTATCACACCCCGGTATGGGGGGATGTCATCATACGGCGCCCGCTTGATTTTTCACCAGCCGGCATCGGGGAAGAGGGCATCATCGAGGTGCTTTCCATCCTGCCCGTCAGTTACCCGGGTCATGCCCTGCTTACCGATGACACCGGAATCCTTCTTGGTGAGGATGATTGTTTATGCGGCCGTTTGGGAAAATATTTTAACATTACAGGCAGGATTGAACAAGCCTGCCTCAAAGGTTGCAGCGATGCCTATGAAGAATAACCTGCCTGACGTAAAATTCCTTTATCCCGAAGACCCCGGTCCGGGTATCCTCGCCCGGTGTAACCCGATGGAGCCCTTCGCGGAGGAAACCATCACCTGGTTGCATGCATTGTCCCTGGTCCTGAAGCGGGATCCCGAAACCAGGGGGCACCCGGATGTGGCCACCTTCGCATTTTTTTGCAGGAGGGCGAACCTGCTGCAGTTAAAAAAGAAATATTACCCCGGGAGCAGCCTGCGCCTTGGCAGGGGGCTTGTGTTTCACATCACCCCGAAAAATGTGCCTGTCACCTTTGCATGGTCGCTCCTGTGCGGGATGCTGGCCGGGAATGCCAATATCGTTAAAGTTCCTTCGGAAATATCAGCAAGGGCCGACATCCTGTGCCGTGCGATCAGTGACCTGGGAAAGGTTAGCGCATTCCGGCCGGTTTCCTCACGGCAGGTGCTGGTGCGTTACGCCCATGAGAACCCCGCCACCGCTTTTTTCTCTTCCATGTGCGATGTCAGGATGATCTGGGGAGGCGATGCAACGATCGGTGAAATCAGGAAAAACATCCTGCCTCCCCGGGCATTTGATGTAACTTTTGCATCCCGGTATTCCCTTTGCGTGATCCATGCCGGCAGTTTTATGACGAACCCGTCGCCCGGGAAAGTGGCTGCCGGTTTTTACAACGACACATACCTGTCGGCACAGGAGGCATGCACCTCACCGCACCTGGTCGCGTGGCTCGGCAGTGACAACGAGGTTGCCGCCGCCAGGAGTGTGTTTTGGGATCACGTGTACAAAATCGTTAAATCGCGGTATCATTTGCAGCCTCATGCCGCTGTGGATAAGCTAACCACGTTCTGTCTCCAGGCGGCACAATCGGATGGAATAAAAAAAACCGTGATGCCCGACAACCTGGTCTGGAGAACGGAGCTGAAGTCACTCCCGGAGGATATTGACCGTTATCGTTGCGGCGGGGGGTATTTTTCGGAATGCAGAATACATGTACTTTCCGATCTGTCCGCAACCATCAACGGGAAATACCAGACCCTCTCCTATTTCGGAATTGAAAAAGAAGAACTGGAAAATTTCATCACCCGGGGAAGACCTGGCGGGATCGACAACATTATCCCCATCGGCAGGAGCCTGGAATTTTCGCTGATCCGGGATGGGTACAACCTGGTCGATACCCTCTCAAGAGAAATAACCGTGACATGAAGGTCCTTTTCCTTACCCGGTGGTATCTGCCTTATGCAGGAATTTTCATCGAACGCCACGCGCAGGCCGTTTCCCTTTATCATGACCTTGCGGTGCTTGCCATTTTGCCCTCTGATAAGCGCTCAGGGATGAAACCGGTTGTTGAACCCGCATCGGGTCAAAATGCGTTTCCCGTAATCCGTTATTTTTACCGTTCCTCCGGTTGCAGGGTTGCAGCCATCGCCGGCCTGATCAACAACCTGCGTTTCCTCACACGGGCATTCGCCGGATACAGCTATGCCACGCGCCATTACGGAACACCCCATCTCATTCATGTACATGTGCTCACGCGGGCAGCCCTGCCTGCCTTCCTGCTGAAAATTTTCACCGGCAGGCCCTACGTCATCAGTGAACACTGGACCCGTTACATCCCCGAAAACTGGGGATACAGGGGTGTGCTGCGCAGGTTTCTTACCCGGCTGGTCGTTCGTCGTGCCGCTGCCGTTACGACCGTCAGCGAATTCCTGAAGCAGGCCATGCAGGATTGCGGACTCCGGCATGAAAAGTTCATCGTCATCCCGAATACCATCGACACATTCCTCTTCACGTTTTCCGGCAAGCCTGAATGCAGGAAGAAAAAGAGAATCCTGCATGTTTCAAACTTCCACGAACGGGCAAAAAACATCCGCGGCATCCTTCGGGTGATCGCGAAACTGGCGGGACAACGCGATGATTTCGATATTGCGTTTATAGGGGGTGAGGAACCTGCCCTGAGAGATGCACGGAAATATGCATCCACCCTGGGACTGGACAGTCCGCTGGTCACATTCAGCGGACCGATAGCGGCCGAAGCGCTGGCGGAGACCTACAGAGAATCTGCCTTCCTGCTGATGTTCAGCAACTTCGAATCCTTTTCCATTGTCATCCCCGAAGCCCTCTCCTGCGGTACTCCCGTGCTCGCAACAGCGGTCGGCGGCATCCCCGAATACTTCAGCAACGGTGCCGGCAGGCTCGTCGCGCCCGGGGATGAAGCAGCCCTGCTCGAAACCCTGGGTTACATGCTTGATCATTACCAATCGTTTGACCCGGGTTATTTATGCAGCATCGTTGAAAACCGGTTCGGCTACAGGCAGGTCGGCAGACAGTTCGACGAGCTTTACAGGAGTGTAATGAATAAAAAAGTGCCTTCCTGAAAAATATTCACTCCTGATTTACAGTATTTTATAATTTTTTTTCTTTTACCACCTGTTGCAAAATTTGTATAAGGTTAAAAATAGTTGCCGGAGGTAAAACAAAAGCAAGTTGTCGCAATGCAAAGCGCCCATGTAACGGGCAGGGTGTTGCTGCAGAACTGATGTCAAGGTATGTGGTGACGGACGGGGAGCAGCAGCAGGATTGATCATGAATGAATGTGGCAGCCTGTCCCCGCCTGCCAGGTAGATTATGCAACGGACAGCACCCAACGGTAAAAAAAACCTGCGTAATTAATTTTTACCCCCGGACGCAAACTTTCCAACCAGGAGGGCGATGATGATGGCGATATAAAGCTGTCCCGATATGCAAATGAAGGTGGTGAGGGAGCGCGCGTAGGGTTTAAGAGGCACGATGTCACCGAACCCGACAGTCGAAAGAGATACAAAACTGAAATACATGGAGGTGCTCAGATATCTTACCGGTCCCTGTGTGAGGTGCTCCTCATGGGAAATGTTGAACGCACCCGGATCCCGCTGGAGTATGGAAGA
>CAIMWF010000111.1 GCA_903845055.1 uncultured Bacteroidales bacterium
ACTCTCCGGTTTGCGCAGGGAATACAATTTTTCGACGCTTGATGAAAAAAATGTATCAGATGGCCCCATGGCACAGTTTAACATCTGGATGAAGGAGGCCATCGGGGCTGAAATCGTGGAACCGAACGCGATGGTGCTTTCGACAGCCGGTACGGACGGGAGTATATCGGCGAGGGTCGTCCTGCTCAAGGGGACCGATCATGAAGGGTTTGTTTTCTTTTCGAATTACCTGAGCAGGAAAGGATTACAACTGGCCGCAAATCCAAAGGCAGCCCTCACCTTTCACTGGCACCTCCCCGCGAGGCAAGTCCGGGTTGAAGGGAAGGTCACAAAAATTTCAAGAAGGGAATCAGTTGATTATTTTAACAGCCGGCCGCTTGAGAGCCGCATCAGTGCCTGCGTCTCCCCGCAGTCGTCGGTAATCCCCGACCGTGCATTCCTGGAAGCGATGCGCGATGGTTTTATGCTCGACCTTGGCGATTCATCACCTGTTTGTCCCGAATCCTGGGGAGGTTATCGCCTCAGGCCGACCTCGGTGGAATTCTGGCAGGGCAGAACCGGGCGCCTGCACGACCGTCTGAGGTACAGTCGGAAGAATAAAAAATGGGTGGTTGAACGGCTGGCTCCCTGAAAAAAACTTCGTTTTTAAAGGCAGGGTGTGATCTCCCTAAAGGCAACAGGCAGCAGGCAATAGGCAATAAGAACCTATTACCCCTCCTGCTGCCTGCTGCCTGCTAACTCGTCACTCGTCACTCGTCACTCGTCACTCGACATTCGTCACTGGTCACTGGTCACTCGTCACTGGTCACTCGGGAATCCTTACCCGATCAGTTTAAAGGTGATGGTCACCTTATAATGCTGGTTAAAGGGGGACTTTATATCTTTGCAACTGAGATTTTTCAGCTGTTCCCTGACACCGTCGGCAATATCCTTGTTATCGGTCAGGATATTTTTGATCTCAATTTGTCCTTCCTCACCAATGGTGAAAATAACATCTACCGAACCTGTGGCGGAATTTCTCAGCGCCTTTTCAGGATATTTCAGGTTTTCACTGATCACTTTGTGAATATTTTCTGCTGGTGCCACGGCTGGTTTGATGGCAAAAGAGGAAAATCCCGCAAGTATAAATACGGTAGCGAGCATCAGGGTCGGGATAAATTTTTGTGTTTTCATGATGGCTGGTTTATGTTAGGTTGTATTACTTTATTAAATCCGGTTATTGGACGATTGATCTCTCAGGACGTTACAATATATCTTCATCTTTAACAATTGTTTAACAACAATATTTGCCAACAAATATATACTTGTATGGGTGACTGGACAAATAATATCTGTCACCCCCGCGCATTAGTATTCAAAGGGAGGGCAACGGAGGATAAACCCGGGTCAACGGATCCCATCCTGAAGAAACAAACGGTAAAACAGGAGTTTTTTCCGGTAAAACGGGGGCGGCTACTTGGCCTGGGCCCCGGTGTTCATTTGCTGGACCTTTACATTGTCCTTATCC
>CAIMWF010000112.1 GCA_903845055.1 uncultured Bacteroidales bacterium
GCACTGTCACCTTTTTGTAATAGGATACCATTTTTCCGGCCGGGTTGTAAATGACCGGGGTGAAGGTCGAAAGTGCAAAGGCATAGCCGTTCAGGTATGCGTTGATCAGGTGGCCGGCCGGGTCGGATGGGTATGGAGCAGCAGAGCGGTAAACCTCCTCTTTCTTGTAAAATTTACCGTCGGAGCCTTTTGAAATGGGTTGCATGGCCTGCTGTGGGAAAAGATCGAAGGAGCCAGGAAGTGGAGTAAGTTCTTCGCCGGTAATCGTCATGATGACCGCTTTTTCGCCCGGGGGGAGCATCATTGCAACCTGGTGGTAGGGAAGCATCGGTTCACCGGTGAGGCCGGCAAGCATGGTATTGTTGAGGGTAACCGACTGGAACTGTCCGTTTTGGGTGACCGTAACATCTGAAAAGGTGAAAACTTTATCAACGTTGCCCGCTGTAAGGGTGGCAGCCATACAAAACAGGAAGAAACAAGCGACAATTTTTTTCATGAGATGGTTTTTCTGAAACACAAAGTTACAAATTAATAGCCTCTGCATTAGCCTGTCATGAATTTTTCTTTCCAGGCACTGAAGGCTTCGGGTATTCAAAAAAAAAACCGCCCCCGGAGCCGGGAGCGGTTTCGATAAAGAAAATGCCTGATTAGTTGATGACAACTTTTTTAACCGTTTTGTTCCCATCCTGTTCAACCACCACAAAGTAGATGCCCTTTGCAACGGAACCCATGTTGATGGTTTTGGTAAGCCTGTTGGTAAAGGAAATTCCATTTTCGGTATAGACCGGAACGCTGATGGAATTGATCACCGAAATGTTGACGGTGACAGGTTTTCCGCTGTAAACATCAAGGTTGAAAATGCCGGTGCTGGGATTCGGGGAGACCCTGGTGGCGAGGATCGTCTGGTTGACCTGGATGCCTGTCGCATAGGAAGCGGTGATGTAACCCGGTTTTACGAGGGTGTCGATCTGGCCGCCCCTGGTCACGATCAGGGTAACGTCAAAAGTTCCTTTATCGGCATAGGTAACCACTGGGTTCTGGTCGAAGGATGAAACGGGGGTTCCGCCCTGGAAAATCCATTCGTAAGTTTCAGGAACGCCGATGTATCCGCCGGACGTTGCATTTGTGAAGGTAACCGGGGTGTTGGTGATTACACTGGTGGATGAGGCCGAAAAGTCGGGGGTCAGGTCAATAACACCGCGTTTGATCCCGTTGTAGACCTCGTATTTCTTGATGGGGTTGGCGGCAGATGTCCCCTGCTGCAGACCCTGTCCGGAGTCCATATCCTGAAGGAAGGTGATGAATTCACAGTCGGCGAGAGGCCAGGCTGCATCCATGGTGAAATGCAGGGTAACAGTCTGAACGTTACCTGTTGCAAAGCTTACAGGTGTGCCGTTCTGGTCGGGAACCATCAGCCTGTTCACATGTTCCAGGTGGGTCTGTCCCTGCCAGTTGGCCTGGATGTGCGATTGTGTTACTACAAAATGAAGCACAACATTGGTACCGCCGATGGTACCGAGTTTGGTAATGGTGACAACTGCCGTGTAGTTAAGCCCGGTATTGGTGATATTCATGGTGATGGTGGCCGCGGAGGGGTTGGCGTAACGGGTGTTGTAAATCGGCAGATAGGCGGAATAGAGGGACGCGGTATGACTGCCGCCAACGTATCCCTGCAGTCCGTCAAAACCCGAGGAGGGGAACCCGGTTATACCGTACAGGGTATTCCTTGCATTCGAATAGTTATTGGCATAGCCATCACCGTTGTGGTTTTCGATCACGGCTACAAATTTGCCGTTTGAAAGGAGATCGTCAGCGCCCATGGCAGCGCCGGGACAATACTGGCACCAGGTGCCGGTACCAACTTCCTGGACAACCATTGACCGCTGAACGGTTTGTGCAACGACAAAGATCGTGGCTGACAGGAATAATAAAGAAAGTACGATTTTTTTCATAGGTCTGGGGTTGTTTTGGTTACGTGGAAAACAATTCAATTCGCAAAGTTAAATAAAAAAAATGTTAAATGCAGAAATTCCAATTTTTTTTGTAATGGAATATTGTTTTCTTTTTTTGAATTCTCCAGGCTCATCGGTCGAGTTTTGCCAGTGCATATGCGTAGGCCCCAATGGACACCGCTTTGGAGGTCCCGAGGCGGGAAATCCCGACCCCGATCTTCTTGTTAGGGTCGAAACGGACGGTTTTGGTTGAAAAGGGAACCTGGATATCGACGGAACTGGAGGTAAGGAACGACCGCAGTTCGTTGGCATCCTCAAGGTTGTATGAAAGTACTTCCATCCGCTCGAGCGGTGCCCCCGACATGGTGTCGAAAGGGTAATTCATCTCTTCGACCAGTTTTGGGAGAAAGATCGGGAAAGCCCCCGAGAGTCCGCCCCCGATGACCACGAGGCCGTCGAGCAGGGTGATGGCGTTGGCCAGGGAATCGGCGGCATCGCGTGCGAAGGCTTCAAATGCCTGGATGGCAGCCTCCTGGTCGCCCTTGGCCCGTCCCATGCCGATCTCAAAAATATCCCTCGGTTCGGGGCAGGAGGCGATGTTAATGCCGGTGTTGTTTGCATATTCGCGCTTGATGCCCCTGATGCTTACGCTCTCTTCCGTGTCCCAGTTCTTGAAGGTGCGGTTCCGCATGCGGTTGATCTCCCCGCCGGCGCAGTTGTCGCCGAGCAGCATCCCGTCGCGTGTTACGATGCCGCCGCCGAAGCCGGTGCCAAAGGTGACCCCGAACAGGTTTTTATATCTCTTCGGGTTGCCCGACTCTTCGAGTTTTCTATTGATCTCGGGCAGCAAGCCTGAAATGGCTTCGCCATAGGCGAAAAGGTCGCCGTCGTTGTTGATGAATACCGGGATCCCGAATTTTTCCTCCAGCATGGGGCCGAGGGCAACCCCGCCGCGGAAAAAAGGCAGGTTCTGAAGGTCGCCGATAATACCGTTCTCAAAGTCGGCCGGACCGGGGAAAGCAAAGCTGATGGCCACCGGCTTTGGCAGCAGTTTTGCCTGGACCTGGTTGAACCCATCGATAATTTTATTTAAAACCCCTTCGAGATTCTCGTCTTTAGCCGGTAAGGTAATGGGTTCCAAGATCTCCTGTTCGGCCTGGACGGCATTGAAAACGAAGTTGGTACCACCCGCATCAAGGGTCATTACCACACGGATGTCATTTTTGTAAGTCATTGCAACTGTATTAATATTACGGGCAACAAAAGATAAACAAAGTACGAAGTAAGAAAGAAAAACTTAAAATTCAAAACGTAAAGATCAAAACCTTTGAGAACCAGCCTCTCACCCTGTCACCCGGTCACTTTTTCCCCTTTTACCATTTCCCCTTTTACCATTTGTCAATGCGCCTCCAGCCAGTTATCGCCGGTATTCATCTCCACAAGTACCGGCACGTCAAGGCGGATCGCATCCTGCATTCCCTCCGTCACAATGGGTTTCAGGATATCAACCTCCGACTTTGCAACATCGAAGATCAATTCGTCATGGACCTGGAGGATCATCCTGGATTTTAATTTCCGCTGCTCCATCTCCCTGAAAATGTTGATCATGGCAATCTTGATCATATCGGCAGCCGTTCCCTGGATGGGGGCGTTGATGGCATTCCGTTCGGCAAAACTCCGGATGGTCGCGTTTCCCGAGTTGATGTCGCGCAGGTAACGCCGCCGCTTCATCATGGTCTCCACATACCCGTTTTTGCGGGCCTGGGCGATGGTGCTGTCCATGTAAACCTTGATGCCGGGGTATTTGTCAAAATACTGGCGGATGATCTCGGCGGCCTCTTTCCTTGGGATGTTGAGCCGGTCGGCCAGTCCGAAAGCCGAGATGCCGTATATGATCCCGAAGTTGACCATCTTGGCGTTGCGCCTCATTTCCCTGGTTACCTCTTCGAGTTTGATCCCGTAAACCTTGGCTGCTGTTGCCGAATGGATGTCGAGCCCCAGGTTAAAATCTTCGATCATACCGGCGTCGCGGCTCAGGTGGGCGATGATCCGGAGTTCAATCTGGGAATAATCGGCCGAAAGAAGCACGAAATTTTCATCCCTTGCAACGAAAGCTTTCCGGATCTCCCTCCCCTTTTCCGTGCGGATGGGGATGTTCTGCAGGTTCGGGTTGTTGGAACTCAGGCGTCCGGTTGCCGCCACCGCCTGGTTGTAGGAGGTGTGCACCCTGCCGTCGCGCGGACTGATCAGGGTTGGCAGGACATCCACATAGGTCGATTTGAGTTTTGTAAGCGAACGGTATTCAAGGATCTTGCTGACAATGGGGTGCGTGTTTTCGAGTTTGGCCAGCACATCTTCGCTCGTGCTGTACTGCTTGGTTTTGGTCTGTTTTGGATTTTCCACGATCTTTAACTTGTCGTAGAGAATCTCTCCAAGCTGTTTTGGGGACGAAACATTGAAGGTGGCTCCTGCATCGTCGAAGATTGCGCTTTCGAGGATGCGGATATCCTTTTCCAGGGTGGCTGAAAAATCGTTCAGGGTGGCGGGGTCGACCCTCACCCCTTCGGCTTCCATCGAGGCAAGGACCGGGATCAGCGGGGTTTCGATGCTGTCGAAAAGATCGCGTGTGTCGGTTTTTTCGAGCATCGGTTCGAAAACCTGCCTCAGTTGCCAGGTGATGTCGGCATCTTCGGCCGCATACTCCTTCACGGTCTCAACATCCACCGACCGCATGGTCAGCTGGTTCAACCCTTTTTTCCCGATCAGCGATTCGATGGAGACCGGCGAATAGCCAAGGTAGGTTTCGGCAAGAAGGTCCATGCCGTGCCGCATGTCGGGCTGGATCAGGTAGTGGGCCATCATGGTGTCGAACAACGGCCCGGTCACAAATACCTCATAGCTCCGCAGGATCGAAATGTCAAATTTGAGGTTCTGCCCTGTTTTGCCGATCTTCTCATTTTCAAAAACGGGTTTGAAAAGGGAGAGGATCTGCAGGGTCTCTTCCCGGTTTGCCGGCAGCGGAACATAAAAGGCTTCGTTTGGTTGCCAGGCGAACGACATCCCGACCAGTTCGGCCGTGCTCGGGTCGAGCCCCGTGGTTTCGGTATCGAAGCAGAAGGAGGTCAGGGCCCCGAGCTGGCCGGCCAGCCGGGCCATTTCTTCCTTTGTCGCGGAGAGATGGTAGCTGTGCGGGGTGTCGGAAATGGTGCGGTGATGCGATACCTGGAGGTCGTCACGGAAACTGGCTGACGGAACTGAAAGGTTTCCCTGTTCTGATATGTCCGGGGTGATTCCTTCCTGGTCTTCCGGCTGGAAGTCGATGGTGCCTGAAAACAAATCGGGAGGGGCTGCTGCAGCTGCCCGCCGGCTCTCTGTCTTTGAATTTTGAGTTTTGCTCTTTGCGTTTTCTTCCGCTCCTTCCTCCTGTTTTTCTTCACGCTGGTCCAGCCAGGTAAAGACCCTTTGACTGAAGGTTTTGAATTCGAGTTCGTCGAAAAGGACCTTAAGCCTTGCTGTGTCGGGGGTTTCCATGATCAGCTTTGTTTCGTCAAACTCAACGGGTACGTCGAGGATGATGGTGGCGAGCTGTTTCGACATCATGGCCTGGTCCTGGAATTCAATGACCTTCTGCCGGAGTTTTTCATTGGCGATCTTGTCCGCGTTGGCGATGAGGTTTTCCACCGAATCAAATTCGGCCAGCAGCTTTTTGGCCGTCACCTCGCCTACGCCCGGGATCCCGGGGATGTTGTCGGCAGCATCGCCCCACAGGCCGAGGATGTCGATCACCTGTTCGGGGCGTTTGATGCTGAATTTTTCACACACCTCCTTCACGCCGAGGATCTCGACATCGCTGCCGAATTTGCCAGGCTTGTAAATGAAGGTTTTGTCGCTGACGAGTTGCCCGAAATCCTTGTCGGAGGTCATCATGTAGGTGGTATAACCATGCATTTCTGCCTGTTTGGCGAGCGTGCCGATCACATCGTCGGCCTCATAGCCGTCGACTGCCAGGACGGGAATGTTAAACCCTTCAATCAATTCACGGATATAGGGCAGTGAAGTGATGATATCCTCCGGTGTCTCCTGGCGGTGTGCCTTGTAGGCATCAAAGCCGGTTTTCCGCACGGTAGGGGCCATGGTATCGAAAGCAACGCCGATGTGGGTGGGTTTTTCATTTTTCAGCAAATCGAGCAGCACGTTTGCAAACCCGAAAACGGCCGAGGTGTTCAGTCCCTTTGAGTTAAGCCGGGGGTTTTTATTGAAGGCGAAATATGCACGGTAGATCAGTGCCATGGCGTCGAGAAGGAAAAGTTTCTTCGTCGGGTTCTGCATCTTGAAAACAGGGTTTAATGCGTAATCTGAAAAGGTCAGTTCTGAAAATATTCCGGTTTCTGCACGATTATTTCTCACAGGCATCACCTGGTCAAATCTGCCGTCCGGAGTGCATAAAATTAACTTAATTTTACCAGTGTTGTATAAATGATTGTAACTTCGGTTAAAAATTTGATACCATGCGGCAATACCGGATTAAAAAAGGTGACCATTATTGCTCGGTGAGTATTTTTGAAAGACTGGGTGCCATCGGTTGGAAGATCAATAAATACCAGGTCAGGTTCGTGCTGCACAATGCTTGCTGGTGGGCTCCGCCGCGGAACACTGACGACAACGGCCTGAACAAGCTGACCGGTATTTCATTCGGGCTCAACGATCACAACAATTCCGTCAGGTTTGCCTGGATCCCCGACTTTGCTGTCAGCGGAAAGATCAATATCCACGGTTATACCTATGATGATCAAGCTACAACGCCCAAATTCACGTCTCGGTTCATCACCCCGGTCCAGGTGGGGCAGTCCTGCGAAGCGTCTATCGAGATGGTTGGAAATCAGTATAAACTCACGGTCAACGGGGTAACCATTTTCATGGACAACCTGCATCCCGACTCCAGCCTGTGCTTCCGGCTCTATCCCTATTTCGGGGGGAACAACACCGCCCCGCAGGACATGGCGATCGATATCGATTATCTTTAAATCGCGTTTACTTTTCCTGTCCTTCATCGATCCTGTTCAGAAGGGACCGGGAATTCATTTGTTTTTGTGAGAAATGTCCAGTAATCGGACAAAAATCCCAAAAGTAGACATTTTGAAAATTATTTATTTTTTTAATATATTGCAATTCAGAGAAGTAACAATTTTTAAATTTTTGGCACACTTTTCGGATATACCAGCTGAACCACGAAAAATCATCTAACATGAAAAAATTCAACATCCTCATTCAGTTCCTTGCCTTTGCAATCATCATCATGGTTGCTCCCTCCTGTAAAAAAAATACATCTGCCGGTAGCACCCCTGCTGTAACAATGAGTAACCTACACGTTCCTGCAGGTTTTTTATTTAAAACAACCCGCGATGTCGGTATCAGCATCCGGACCCTCGATAATATGGACAATGCCATCGGCAATGTCAGGGTCAGTGTTTATTCCAACCTGCCTGAGAATGGAGGTACCTGCTTCGTTTCCGGGGTTACCGATGCACAAGGAAGTTACAAACTCGACTATACCTTCCCGGCCTATCTTGATTCCGTGACGGTTGTCACCGATGCTATCGGATTCGCAAATGCACAGAAATTCAGCGTCCGCGACGGTTCTCTCAGTTGCCAGCTGGGTGGGAAACACCCCGTGCTGAACCTGAAGGATGGCGGCATCTTCAAATCATCCGTCAGCAATGTATACCCGATGGGCACCTACAATTCGCAGGGGGTACCCAACTATCTCACCCCGGTCAACGATCCCATCGACGCCTCTATGCTCGCCGACATCAATGCAACCATGCCCGAATACCAGGCCCTGCCGAATTCCCACCCGCAGTATTTTGCAGCCGGAACTGTGAAGAACCTAATCATCGAGCAGGCCTCCGATGTGTGGGTCACTTTTGTACACGAGGGTGCTGGTTACCTAAATGTCCTTGGTTACTACCGTTATGCGACGGGTAATGCTCCCGCTGCTCCCTCCGCCGTTGATTCGATACACGTGATTTTCCCGAACGTCTCATTCTCAGGAAGCGGTGGTGGTCTCCAATCAGGCAACAGGGTTCACCTCGGCGTGTTTCCCGGTGGGACCACGCTCGGTTGGGTGCTGATCGCCAATGGGTTCAGCAACGGCAAGATCACCTCCGGCATTTCGACCCTTTATTCCGACAAAGCCCTTAACCCGGAACCAAATCCGGCCCTGAAAGAACATACCGTGCTGCTGAACGATATCGGACGCGGAAAATTCCTGCTCAGCTTTGAGGATATGCGTCGCGACGGCGGATCTGACAATGACTTCAACGATGCCGTATTTTATGTGACAGCCAACCCGATCCAGGGCATCCAGACGACCAACCTCCCGCTGCCCAATTACACCCAGGTTGATACCGACGGCGACGGCATTTCAAACACCTTCGACGATTATCCCACCGATCCCACCCGTGCTTTCAACAATTACTATCCTGCAAAAGGCACAACAGGAACCCTGGCATTCGAAGACCTTTGGCCAAGCAAGGGCGACTACGACATGAACGACATGGTTCTGGGCTACAGTTTCAACCAGGTGACCAATGGCCAGAACAAAGTGGTTGAGATCAATGCCACCTTCGTCCTGAAGGCCATGGGTGCCTCTTACCACAACGGCTTCGGGTTCCAGCTTCCCATCAGCCCGTCGCTCATCACCAGCGTCACCGGCAGCGATATCGAGGAGAACTACATCGTAAGGAACAGCAACGGGACGGAATCGGGGCAGTCGAAAGCCACCATCATCGTATTCGATAACGGCTATAACCTCCTGCATTACCCTGGAAATTCAGGGATCGGGGTGAACACCACCCCCGGCCAGACCTATGTTCAGCCCGACACCCTTCACATCCTGATCAAACTGAATAACCCAACCCCACTCGCGCAGGTTGGCGTACCACCCTACAACCCCTTCATGATCGTCAACATGGAACGCGGCAAGGAAATTCACCTGATCAACCACCTTCCGACCGATCTCGCCAACATGGCATACCTGGGTACCGGCGCCGACGACAGCAAGCCGACCATCGGCCGCTATTATGTGACGAAAGAAAACCTGCCCTGGGCCCTTGACATCTCAGCCAGTTTTGACTATCCCATCGAAAAGAGCGAGATCACCTCGGCATACCTGAAGTTTGCTCCCTGGGTGGAAACGAGCGGACAGACTTATTACGACTGGTTCAAAGCCAAATCGGGATACAGGGATGCCCAAAATATATTCACCCATTGATTTGTTGGTCGTTTTTGTGTGTCGCAGAGGGCATCCCGAAAGGGTGTCCTCTTTGTTTTGACGGAAGTGCCGAACCACTTCCTGACTGCTATTCCAAACGCTGCCACCTCTTAACAACAACATGTTTATATCTTCCCACCCGTTTGTGCACCACCCTGTCATTCTTGCCTTACTTTTGGAGACACTAAAACCTCTCCTGATGGTGAAAAAGAAACTCAACACGAAAAAAATATTCGTACTCGATACTTCGGTCATCCTGTATAACCACAACGCGATCCGCAGTTTTGACGACAATGATGTGGCGATCCCGATCACGGTCCTCGAAGAGCTCGATAATTTTAAAAAAGGAAACGATACCATCAATTTCGAGGCCCGGGAATTCATCCGGATCATCGACCGCCTCTCGAACAAGGCCACCCTGACGCGATGGATATCACTGGGCATGCCCAAGGGCGGAAAATTCAAGGTGGTGATGAATGAGCAGAGCGAACTCGATGCCGTCAAAGTATTCGGGGAGAACAAGCCCGACCACCGCATCCTGAATGCCGCCCTGGTAATGATCGCCGAGAACCCTGCGAAAAAGGTGATCCTGGTCTCCAAAGATGTCAACCTGAGGCTGAAAGCAAAATCACTCAACATCCCATCCGAGGATTTCGAGACTGGCAAGATCAAGGATGTGGAGGGATTGTATTCGGGAAAAACCACGCTCGAAGGGCTCGATAAAACCATTATCGACATCATTTACGAAGCTGGATGGTGTCTTCCTGAGGACATCGGGGTTAAAAACCCGATCCCGAACCATTATTTTATCCTGAAAAACGGGAAAAGCTCGGTCCTCGCCTTTTACAATCCCATCACCGAACGGATCGAGAAGATAGAGAAACACGGGTGTTTCAAGATCAACCCCCGCAATGCCGAACAGGTGTTTGCCCTGCATGCCATCCTCAACCCCAACGTGAAACTGGTTACCATGCAGGGTATTGCAGGCACGGGAAAGACCCTCCTCGCGCTCGCCGGTGCGCTGGAACAAAAACGCAATTTCAAGCAGATTTTCCTGGCACGGCCCGTCGTTCCGCTGAGCAACAAGGATATCGGTTTTCTCCCAGGTGACATCAAGTCGAAACTGGATCCCTACATGCAGCCGCTCTGGGACAACCTGAAGTTCATCCAGAGCATGTTCAGCGAAAAAGACAAGGAGTACAAGGTGCTCACCGATGCCGTGGAAAACGAGAAGCTGGTGATTACGCCCCTGGCCTACATCCGCGGACGGAGCATCTCCAATGTTTGCTTTATCGTGGACGAAGCGCAGAATCTCACCCCGCACGAGGTCAAGACCATCATCACCCGGGCCGGTGAAAATACCAAGATCATCTTTACAGGGGATATTTACCAGATCGATACGCCCTACCTCGATGCACAGTCAAACGGGCTTTCAACCCTGATCGACAAGGTGAAAAAACATGACATTTACGCGCACATCAGGCTTGAAAAGGGAGAAAGGTCGGAACTTGCAAACCTGGCGAATGAGTTACTTTAAATAAATAGCGAGGTAGCGAGGTAGTGAGGTAGCAAAAACAGGGAACAGAGAAATTATTTTTCTTCGAAGATGACGGTCAGCAGGGTTTGCCCGACCACTTTCAGGGTGTTTTTGTCAATCTTGTCGAAGGTGTCGCCGGTGGTATGCCAGTATGGATAGAACCCGGTTTCACTGTTCCTGTCAAGGTGGATCATGTCGATGGTTGGGATGTTCCTGATCTTGTTGATGGGTACATGATCGTCGGTGATGTAGTTGCCCTGTTCAAAAAGAAAATAGGAGGAATAGCCGATCCGGTTTGCCGTTGACCACACTGATTTAACTACATCGGAGGCATATTCCATCGAGAGGCCCTCCATGAGGAAGGTGGCGTTTTTTGCGCCGATCATGTCGAGCAGGATGGCGTATTTTGCAAAATAGTCGGCCTTGTGAGGATTCTTCGCCCAGTATTCCGCACCCTGTCCCCAGTACTGATCCGAATTTGCAATCTTCACCTCCTGGGGCGGGCCATAATCTTCCACATCGAACAGGATCAGGTCGACGCCGATGGGAGGGTTTGCCAGGCTGAGTTGCCGCGCAACCTCGATCAGAACGCCCACCCCGCTGGCCCCGTCGTTGGCGGCATCCACGGGCAGTTTCCGTTTTTTCGGATCAGGGTCATGGTCGGCCCACGGGCGCGAATCCCAGTGCGCGCAAAGCATGATCCGGTTGTTGGTGCCCGGTTTCCAGCTTGCGATGATGTTCTGAAACTTCATCGGGGTGCCGTTAAAGGCATTGATGACCCCCTTCTGGACAATCACGTCGGGGGTGTAGGATTTCATTTTGGCAACGAGGTAGGCGGCGCATTTTTCGTGGGCCGGGGTGTTCGGCACACGCGGGCCAAAATCGAGTTGCAGCCGCACCGATTCATAGGCCGAATCGGCATTGAAGGCGGGGACTACCACGGCGTTTTTCGCTGGAGCCGGCTCCTGACTGGCAGCCTTCTGCTTCACCTGCTGGTTGCAGCCGGCGTTCAGCAGCACGATGGAAAGGAGGAAGATCAGATGTTTCATGTTCATTTTTATAAGGCATCAGGCAATGGGCAACAGGCAATATTCCCATGCAGACGGTTACCGTTCGTTAGTCTTCAATCATGGCGGCCGCTTCCCCGAAGTTCCCGCTGAATACCAGTTCTGAAAGTGGTTTCCTCGACCGGGGCTGGAGTTCCCGTTCATAAAGGTTGTCGGGCAGCGTGCCGGGATCGCCCAGGTAGCCCACGGCAATGGCGGTAAGTACGCTGAATCCTTCGGGGACTCCGAACAAACCTGCAGCCTTCTCTCCCGAAAACCCTCCCATCTGGTGCAGGTGCAATCCCTGGTTAACGGCCTCGAGGCTCATGTGTGCAACGGCCTGCCCGGCGTCGTACTGGTAAAAGGGGCTGATCCCGCCGTCCCAGGAGGAGATCATATTGGCGCAGGCCAGGAGCAGTACCGGGGCTTGTTTGCACCACACCTGGTTGCCTTCGTTTAGGGTTGAAAAAATTTTCTGCCAGGTTTCATCCTCCTTGACCCCGATGATGAACCGCCAGGGCTGCTCATTCCCGCCCGAGGCCGACCAGCGGGCCGCTTCGAACATGCTGACCAGTTTATGTTCCTCCACGGGTAGTTCGAGAAATGCCCGCGGACTCCAGCGGTTAATGGCCAGGTCGTTGATCGGATGGGAGGTGATCGCTTGTTTGTTCATGGGATATCAGGGGGTGTTCAGTGTTTTGATTTTTTATATTTTCTTTGTACGGATGCAACCATGGCTGTGATCAGCAAAAGTCCGCCAAGGTAGGAAAGGATACGGGCGATGTAATCGCCGTGTTCGACATAGAAGGTGATACTGTCGTTGGCGTTAAGCCTCCCTTTGATGACGGCAGGAACCCAGTATGCGGTTTCCTGCGTCGCATCGCCGCGCTGGTCGATGAAGGCTGAAATGCCGGTGTTGGCCGATCTGGCGATGCTGCGGCGCGTTTCGATCGCA
>CAIMWF010000113.1 GCA_903845055.1 uncultured Bacteroidales bacterium
AGGGGAACGACGCCAAGGATAAAGGCGAAGGAGGTCATGAGGATCGGGCGGAACCTGAGTTTGGCCCCCTCTCTTGCCGCGTCGAATAGCGGCATCCCCCCGTCGTATTTCTGCTTGGCAAACTCCACGATGAGGATCGCATTCTTGGCAATAAGCCCGATCAGCATGATCAGCCCGATCTGTGCATAGATGTTGTTCTGCAATCCACGCGCCCACTGGAGACCGAAAGCCCCGAATATCCCGAACGGCAATGCCAGGAGAATGGGGATCGGCATAAGCCAGCTTTCATATTTTGCGGCCAGCAGGAAGTAGACAAAGATAAAACAAAGGGCAAATATGAAGGGAGCCTGTCCCCCGGAGGTAAGTTCCTCGCGGGTCATCCCCGAATATTCATAGCCAAAACCGAAGGGAAGCGCCTTTTCCGAAACCTGGCGTACCGCTTCGATCGCCTGCCCCGACGAATAACCCGGCGCAGGAGAGATGGTATAGTCGGCCGAACTGTACAGGTTGAACCGTTTCACCACATCAGGTCCCTGGGTTTGCTCAACCGTGACCAGGGTGCCGAGCGGAACCATCTGGTTTGTATTGCTCCTGACATAGACCTTGAAAATGTCCTCCTTGTTTGCCCGGTACAATGCATCAGCCTGGATGATGACGCGGTATGACTTGCCGAACTGGTTGAAGTCGTTGACATAAACGCTCCCGAACAATGACTGGAGTGAGGTGTAAATGCTGTTGATCGGCACCCCCATCTTCTTTGCTTTTTCCTTGTCGACGGTCAGTTTCAGCTGCGGAATGTCATTCCTGAAGGGGGTGAAGCTGCCCGCGAGCTCCTTGCGTTTCGAAACTGCCATGTAAAATGCCCCGTTCACCTCGGCCATCTTGGCCAGACCTGCACCCGACTTGTCTTCCAGCTGAAGTTCAAGTCCGCCGGTTTTCCCGAGACCCGAGATGGCCGGCGCGTTGAAGGCCATGCAAAGTCCCCCGGGGATCCTGTTGAACAGCCTCTGAACCTTCTGGATCAGCGCCTCCACATGCATCGAATCGGCCGACCGCTCTTTCCATGGTTTCAGTTTCACGAAAGCCATCCCCGATGTCGTACTGACAGTATTGTCGAGGATGCTGAACCCCGGGATGGTGGTGTAGGACTCGACTCCTTCGACTTTCGAAAGCACCGCTTCTACCTGGCGCATGACCTTATCTGTTTTCTCAAGCGAATATGCCTTGGGAGTGGAAACGTTGATGAAGAAATAGCCCTGGTCTTCGGGAGGGATAAAGCCTGAAGGAAGGAACTTCATAACCACCAGCATCAGGATCGAAATGATCCCCAGGAACATCAAAGGCCGGGAAACGTGGTGCGTGAAGTTCTCGACGATCTTTACATAATAGTGGGTGGTCTTGTCAAATCCACGGTCGAACCCGGTAAAGAATTTGCCGATCAGCCCCTTTTTTTGTTTTTTGGGTTTCAGGAGCATGACACATAAGGGCGGGCTCAGGGTGAGTGCCAACAATGCCGAAATAAGGATCGAGGAAATGAGGGTGAGGGCAAACTGCTTGTACATCACACCGGTCGTTCCGCCCAGGAATGAAACGGGAATGAAAACCGCGCAGAGCACCAGGGTGATCGTCATGATGGCCCCGGTGATCTCCTTCATGGTGTGTTTCGTAGCTTCCAGCGGGTCCATGCCTTCGGTGTCGATTTTCTCCTGCACCGCCTCCAGCACTACGATGGCATCGTCAACCACGATCCCGATGGCAAGCACGAGGGCGAAAAGGGTCAGCAGGTTGATCGAGAAACCGAACATCCCGAAGGTTGCCAGGGCGCCGACAAGCGAGATCGGCACGGTGATCGCCGGGATGAGGGTGGCACGCCAGTCCTGGAGGAAAATAAATACCACGATAAACACCAGCACGAAGGCTTCGACCAGGGTGATCAGCACCTCTTCGATGGAGGTGGTGACGAATTCAACGGTATCCAGCCCTTTCTTATAAGTGATGCCGAGCGGGAATTCCTTCGCCAGCCGCTGCATCGTGGCATCGCATTCGTTGCGCACATTCACGGCGTTTGAGCCGGGCGACTGGTAAATGGAGATGGCAGGGGCGGCCTTGCCGTTGAAACGGCCGTTTGCGTCGTAGGTTTTCATGCCCATCTCGATACGCGCGATGTCTTTCATCTTCACCAGGGAGCCGTCGGTATTTGCCTTCACGATGATATTCGCGAATTGTTCCTCGTTGATAAGACGTCCCTGGACCCGGAGCATGAGCGACATCTCCTGTCCCTTTACCGCCGGGGATTTCCCGATCTGCCCGGCCGCGGCCTGGAGGTTCTGTTCCTTGATGGCCGACTGCACATCCTGGGCCGTGATCCCGAGCCCAGCCATCCTTTCAGGGTTCAGCCAGATCCGCATGGCATAATCATCACCCCCGAAAAGGGTAACATCGCCGACACCGGGGATGCGTTTTAATACATTCACAACATTGATCTGCAGGTAGTTTGCAAGGAATTTGGTATCGTAAGAGGAATCGTTCGACGTAAGTGAATAGAGCAACAGGATGCTGGGCGATTTTTTCTGCACGATCACACCGCCCTGGATTACTTCGGAGGGCAATACGTTCATGGCACGCTGGGTGCGGTTCTGAACATTGACCGTGGCCATGTTCGGGTCGGTACCTACCTTGAAATAGACCGTGATATTGCACGAACCATCATTGGCGCA
>CAIMWF010000114.1 GCA_903845055.1 uncultured Bacteroidales bacterium
CAAATCCCCAAATTTCCACATCATTTTGCAATCGTCTTCGCGAAACTGTTCGAATATGCCGCAAAAAAACCGATCCCTCCGTTGTTGACATTTCCGACAATGTTTGCAGGTGGCCCGGTAAAAAATGGTATGTTGAACCCCGAACGGTCGACCTCTTCGATAAAATTATAATATTGTTTTGTAATCGCCGACATCTGGACCATAATGGTATCGCCCGGGTAAAGCGTCTCCCATTTGTTGGCATTGTTGATCCGCCTGATCGGGATGCCGTTCATGTAGCTGCCGTTGTAAAATTTGTCGTTGGAGATTATTTTTTTTGTGATGGTATCCGTCATCAGGTGTCCGTTCCGGTATATGTTGAAAAGGTAATAATTTTCCTGGTCGGCCGGGTCCTGCGCCCAGATTTTTATGATCCACCTCCCTTCGGTGCCGAGGGTGGGATCAAAAATAGCGCTCACCGAATCGAGGCGGGTCACCGGTAGCAGGGCTGAGGAGGCCTCCACATTTGTTTTGCCGGCAATGGCTGCGTGGAGGCTGACATGGAGGGTATAGGTTTTGCCAACCTGCCCGGCAAATCCCGGATCGGTATGGTAAATCCCGGAGACTCCCGGGACTGTTTCGTGCAACTGGAAAATGTTCGATCCGTCGCTGAGGGTTACCCCGGCGCTCACAATCCTTGGGGCCGGCTGATCAGAAAAATAATCCGATGATTCCGTCAGTGCGATCGCGTAGGTCCCCGTATCCGATTGCACGCTCCCGTCAACCACGACCCGCGTGAAGGTGGTGTCGAGCTTCACGTTTATCTTTTCGGTACAGGATGCTGCCAGTAAACCCAGCAGGATCAGATGCAGAATTCTTTTAATCATTGTTGAAGTGAAAATTAAAGGTGACAGAAGGAATGATGCCGAACAGGTAAACTTTTTCGGCATAGGTGGTATTCGGGTTGACATTGTCCTGTGTAAAGTTGATCGACCAGGTATTGTGGCGGTTGTATGCGTTGTAAACGGAGAAGTTAAGATCCCAGCGGAACTTCTGGCCGGGTTTCTCCTTGCTGTAAAGGGTCAGGGCCAGGTCGAGCCGGTGGTAATCCTGGTAGCGGTACTGGTTACGGTCGGAATAGATCGGCACGATCTTGCCACCGATCTCCGCCCTCCCGGTCGGAAAGGTGACCGGCGCCCCGGTGGCATAAACCCAGTTTGCAGAAATGGAGATCCTTTTGCTGATGGCATAGTTTGCAACAACTGAAATATTGTTGGGCTTGTCGTATGGCGCAGGGTAGGGGTTGCCGCCGTTGATCCCGCTGATCTGCCTGAAAGTACGCGACCATGTGTAGCTTACCCAGCCGTTGAGCTTTGTACCGTTTAGCCGCACCAGGCATTCAACGCCATACGACCACGCATTTCCCGTCCTGATCTCGCCCTCCAGCTTGTTGTTGAGCAGCAGGCTGGCAAAATCCTTGAAGTCGACCACGTGCTGCATCCATTTGTAATAACCTTCCACGGAAGTTTCAACGGTATTTTTTCTGAAATTCCTGAAATATCCCACAGCCACCTGGTCGGCGATCTGTGGCCTTACATTTGGACTGGCCGGGAACCATATATCGAGCGGCGTTCCGACTGTCGAGTTCTGCGCCAGCTGAAGGTACTGGAAGGTGCGGGCGTAGCTTGCCTTGATCGACTGGCGGCTGTCAAAGTCGTAAAGCAGTCCCAGCCTGGGTTCAAGTCCGGTATAGGTGTGATACAGGGTACCTGATTTATAAACGGTCGAATCGACCGCCTTGTAAGCAGTGTCATAATGAAATACCGTTCCCGGGCCGGTATTCTGGAACATCGAAAATCTCAGCCCGTATTTTGCCGTGAAATGATCCCCGAGTTTTTGCTCGTTGCTGGCGTATACCCCGGTTTCAAAGCCATAGTTGTTGGGTACTTTCACCGTGGATACAACGGTTTTGTCGCCGGTTCCCTTTGCCTCCCCCGGGCTGAACATATGGTAAATCTCAGAAACCCCGAACTTGAGGGTGTTTTTGGTGTTCAGGTAATAACTGAAGTCGTATTTCAGCCCGAGGTCGCGGAGGTTCGAGGTCCAGACAAACGAAGTAGTGCTGGCATCCGGGGTGCCCAGGTTATAGAGGTAGTTGCTGTAGATAATAGATAAATTTGAAAACAACTGCCTCGTAAAGAGATGGTTCCATCGGAAGCTGGCTGTTTCATTGCCCCATTTCATACCTGCGAAACTGTTCTTGAAAACATCGCGGCCGAAATACCCCGACAGGAATATCTGGTTGTTGTCGTTGATCTTGTAATTGATCTTGGCGTTCAGGTCGTAAAAGTAAAGGCTGTTGTTGTGAAGGGCTTTGTTGGAGGAGAGCGGCAGGAAAATATCGGCATAGGTGCGCCGGCCTGAAACCACGAACGAACAGCGGTTTTTCAGGATCGGCCCCTCGATGGTGAGGCGGCTGGCAATAAGGCCGATGCCCCCGTTGACTTCGAATTTTTTTGAGTTGCCTTCGTTCATCCGGATGTCCAGTACCGAAGCAAGTCTTCCACCGTAGTTTGCCGGCAGGTCGCCCTTGTAAAGTTTGACGTCCTTGATGGCATCGTTGTTGAAAACCGAGAAAAATCCCATGAGATGCGAAGCGTTGTAAACCGTTGCCTCATCGAGCAGGATCAGGTTCTGGTCGGGCGCTCCCCCGCGCACGCTGAAGCCGCTCGAACCTTCACCCACCGACTGCACGCCGGGTAGCATCTGGATGGCCTTGATGACATCCACTTCGCCGAACAGGGCCGGGATGTGCTGGATGGTCTTGATATCCATCCTGAAGGTGCTCATTTCGGGCTTGACAACATTCTTGTCATTTTTTTCGCTGGTGATCTCAACCTCCTTCAGGTCGCGCATCAGGGGTTCCATCTCCTGGTTGATCTTCAGAACAGACTTCGGGTCCAGTTCCAGGGTTTTGTAAACGGTCTTGTATCCGACATAGGAATACACCAGCGACCATGTGCCGATGTTAAGGGTGAGCGAATAATTCCCGTACATATCGGAAACGGCGCCACTCTTCAGTTCTTTGACGAACACCGTCGCACCTACCAGCGCTTCACCACTGTTTTTGTCGGTTATTTTTCCGCTGATGGAGACATGGGTCGGCCCGTCAACCGGAGAAGCTGAACCTAGAAAGGATATGAAAAAGAAAATACAAAGAAAAAAGGAGGAAACAGGATTCTTCATAAATAATGGATGATTATGCAGTTATTTTCGTATGATCCGGAATTCTCCGTTAATTTCAAGTTTGATGATCTGAGAGGGTTTTAAATTCCTGCCCTGGTCAATGGTCTGATTCACGCAATAATCGACACCTGCAATGATTTCAGCAGAAATGTCCTTAAATCCGGCAGGCGGAGTTTTCCCGGTGATGTTGGCCGAGGTTGATACAATTGGCTTATGGAGAAGACGTATCAGCCGTCTGCAGAATTCATTTCTCACAACCCTGATGGCGACGGACTGATCTTCGGCGATCACATTCGGTGCAAGTTTCATGGCCCCGGGATAAATGACGGTGAGCGGCGAATCGGCATATTCAATGAGGTCCCAGGCAATTTCGGGCACCACCTTGACATAATCCATGACCCGGTTGGCCTCGTCCACCAGGATGATCATGCTTTTGGAATCGGTCCTTTTCTTGAGATGATATATCTTTTCAACGGCCGCCTGGTTGGTGGCATCACACCCGATGCCCCAGATCGTGTCTGTCGGATACAGGATGATCCCCCCGTTTTTCAGCACGCTGAGACATTGCTGGATTTCCTGTTCGTATGGCAATATGTTCATTATTTTTCAGTGACTATAAATCAAATGTAAAAGGCAACCCCGATTCAGTCGGGGTATAAACGTACAAATTTACCCATAAATTGCCTATCCCTTGTTTTAGACGGAGAAATCAGGATGACGCTTTATAACCTTGTTGTGAGTTGTTCAATGCGGATGTCGAGTGCGCACCTGAAATGGTGCTCGGGGCAAGACCTGTAGCCATGCAGGCCACAAGGTCGGCATGAAAGCTGTTCCCTCACCTCCACCACGGCCGAATTGCCGGAGAGCGGACCGAAGCCGAATCCCGGGATGGTGGAGCAGTAAACGGCGGTGACCGGGGCGTTCACGGCTGATGCCAGGTGCATCGGGGCCGAATCGTTGGTGAAGTTCATCCGGGCATGCTGCATAAGGGCGGCCGACTGGAGGAAGGTAAACTTGCCTGCAAGATTTTTAATCGGCCGTTGTCCCGACGAAGAGATGATCTCCTCGCACAACGCCTTGTCATTGCCAGCCCCGAGAAGGTATACGGTATCTTCAACAGGTATTTCCTTTACAAATTCGATCCATTTTTCAACCGGGTATTGTTTTGTAAACCACAACGAAGCAGGTGAAATTGTATAATACCTGCCTGTTTTATAAGGTTCAACATGGCTTAAATCAGCAGCCGTGGGATACAAACGCGGCATTACACGCCCGTTCCCGGTAATCCCTTCAACCAGCAACAGGTTCCTGTCGGTTTCATGGATCCCGTCGAGGGCATGGCCGATTCTTTTGGTGAAAAAAAACGACATGGGGTTCTTGTCGAATCCAATCGTTGTATCCGCCCCTGAAAAAGCAGTCAGGAAACCGGTTTTGAAAAAACGCTGCAGGTTGACAACAAGGCCGTATTTAGCCTGCCTGGTTAACCTGAATAGTCTGAAAAAATTCCGGGTGGCATGCGAACTTTTATCCCAGGTCAGCACCCTGTTGAGATATGGATGGCCATAAAACAGCCCTTCGTTTCCCTTCTTTACAAGCAGGTCTATCCTGGCTTCCGGGATATACTGATGTAATTTTTCCAGTACAGGTGTGGCAAGGATAACATCCCCGATGGAGGCGGTCTGAATGATAAGTATTTTCATGAGCGTTAAAATTCCCTAAACAGCAACATCGAATTCCCGTAATGCCTGGTTCAGTGAAGTTTTCAGGTCGGTGGAGGCTTTCCGCCGGCCGATGATCAGCGCGCAGGGCACCTGGTAAATCCCTGAGGGAAAGGTTTTCGGAATGGTTCCGGGAATTACCACCGACCGCTCTGGAACAAATCCCCGGTATTCAGCCGGTTTTTCACCCGACACATCGATGATTTTTGTCGAACCGGTAAGTACGACATTTGCGCCAAGAACGGCCTCCCGGCCGACGCGCACCCCCTCAACGACAATCGAGCGCGATCCCAGAAAACAATCATCTTCGATGATCACAGGTGCTGCCTGTACCGGTTCGAGTACGCCGCCGATGCCCACGCCGCCGCTCAGGTGGCAGTTTTTGCCAACCTGGGCGCAGGAACCAACCGTGGCCCAGGTGTCGACCATCGTCCCGCTGCCGACGTAAGCGCCGATGTTTACGTAGCATGGCATCATGATCACCCCTTCGGCGATGAAGGAACCGTACCGGGCGATGGCATGGGGAACCACGCGCACCCCCAGCTTGTCGTAATGAGTCTTCAGCGGGATCTTGTCATAGAACTGGAAAGGCCCGGTTTCGATCAGCTCCATTTTCCGGATTGGGAAATAGAGGATCACCGCTTTTTTGATCCATTCATGCGTAATCCACTCCCCGTTGTGTGGCGAGGCGATCCTCAGCAAACCTTTGTCGAGCCGTTCGACCACCGCGCAAATGGCCTCCTGTGTAGCCTGCTGCCTTAACAATTCCCGGTCCTCCCAGGCGGATTCTATGAGTTGTCTGATATTGTCCATGGTCGTTTACGTTGCAGGGGAAAAAAAGTGAAGAGTGACGAGTGACAATTGACGGGTGATGTTTTTTGCATTTACCAGGGGTGGCATCAATTTTTAATGAATTTCCACATCCTCAAATCCTCAAATTTGCAATCGTTTTTTCCTGCTTTTCAAAATTAGCTAAAATTTCAAATCTTTGTACCTTTGCACAAAATATAGGGAATGGGCAGGATCATGGCGATTGATTACGGGCAGAAGCGGACGGGCCTCGCGGTGACCGATGAACTGAAGATCATCGCAACGGGGCTGACAACTGTCAGTACGGCGGAGGTGATGGATTTTTTAAAGGATTACTGCCTGAAAAACAAGGTTGAATGTTTCGTGGTGGGCGAGCCGAGGCAGATGAACAACGAACCTTCCGAATCGGCCGTATTTATTGAGCCCTTTGTCAGGAGCCTGAAAACCGCATTCCCGGCGATCCCGGTAAACCGGGTCGATGAACGGTTCACCTCGCTCATGGCAACCCGTACAATCAGGGAGGCAGGACTGAAGAAAAAGGACCGGCAGAACAAGGCGCTGGTTGATACGGTGAGCGCGACGATCATGCTGCAATCATATATGGAGGTAGCGAGGTAGCGATATAGCGAAATGGCGAAAAGCTGAAATTTTAACAAATAAATTTTTCATATGATATTGCCAGTTGTTGCATACGGGCACCCGGTGTTGAAAAAAGTTGCGGAACCGGTAGCGCCCGACCATCCCGATTTCAAGGAGTTCCTGGAGAATATGTGGGAAACCATGTACCAGTCCGACGGGGTCGGCCTTGCAGCGCCCCAGGTGAACCGGTCGATCCGGGTGATCGTGATCGATGCATCGGCATTTACGGAAAAGTTTCCCGAATCGGAGCACTTTAAGAAGGCCCTGATCAATGCACACATTTATAAGGAGGAGGGGGAAGAATATCCCTTCAACGAAGGATGCCTGAGTTTTCCGGGGCTGCGTGAAGATATTATGCGTAAACCCGTGATTCACATCAGGTACCAGGATGAAAATTTTGTAGAACATGACGAAACCTACGACGGGGTGATCGCCCGGATTATCCAACATGAATACGATCATATCGAAGGTATTGTGTTTGTGGACCGCCTGCCATCACTGAAAAAAATGCTGCTCAAACGCCGGCTTTCCGATATCAGCAGGGGAAATGTGGAAGTCTCCTACCGGATGACCTTCCCGCAACTCAAACGGGGGCGGAAATAACCCCTTTGCATATTGACGATTTCAGATTTCAGATTTCAAATTTCAGATAGTGTTATTGGTATGATTCATTCAATATAAAGGATATGATATTCAACATTAAATACAGTACGATGAAAAGATTGACATTTTTGATGCTTTGCATTTTGACCGGCATGCTGGCCGGCTGCAGCCCGTCGCGGGAAAAAACGATCAGCCGGATCAAGTCGCTCGAGAAGAGCCTCTACTCACCCGAATCTGTCAGTTTTGATAAGGTGAAGGCCGACAGCCTGATGGCACTTTGCGAAAATTTTATCAAGGATCATCCGAAGGATTCCCTGGCGCCGGTTTTTCTCTTCAAGGCGGCGAATGTTGCCATGAACATGAACGACGGCAACAAGGCCATCAGCCTGTTCGACCAGTATATCAAGGATTACCAGGACAAGCCCAAGGCGCCGGTCTGCATGTTCTTCAAAGGTTTTATCTATGAGAACATCCTGCACGACCTGGACAGGGCCCGGGAGGTATACCTGCAGTTCATCGAAAAATATCCCAATAATGATTTTGTGAAGGATGCCAAAATGGCCATGGCCAACCTGGGGAAATCACCTGAAATGCTCGTCCGCGAATTTGATGCAAAACAAAAGGCCGACAGCGCCCGCATCGCCGATTCCGTTGCCAAAACCAAAAAGAAAAAGCGCTCCTGACCCCCTTCAGTAAAAAACCCTCACTGCCTGCATTGCCTGCATTGCCTGCATTATTTAAAAAGGTTTTCCAGAAAGTTAGAAAGCTCTGCAGGCGAAGTGTTTTCGAACAGTTTTCCCTCGTGGCTGTATGCAATGTCGCCCCGCTCCTCCGAAACGATGATGGCGATGGCATCCGATTTTTCGGTGATTCCTACGGCCGCGCGGTGGCGTAACCCGTAAAAAGTCGGGATGCTGGCCTTGTTCGAAACCGGGAGGATGCACCTTGCGGCCTTGATTTTATTCCCGATGATGATTACGGCGCCGTCGTGAAGCGGGCTGTTCTTAAAGAAGATGGTTTCAATCAGCACCTCCGAAATGCTGGCTTCAACCGGCTGGCCTGTATCGATATACTGGGCAAGTTCGTTCTGCTGCGCGATGACGATCAATGCGCCCGTCCTGGTCTCGGCCATTTTCTGGCAGGCCTTCACAATCTTGTCGATGTTGAGATTCACGGGGTTGTTGATCTTAAAATGCCAGAAGAGAAATCTTTTGCGCTGGTTCCTGATGATCCGCGTGTTGCCTACCATCAGCAGCACCTGCCGTATTTCAGGTTGAAACACAACGATCAGGGCAATCACCCCGACACTGATAAACTGGCCCAGGATCTCCGTCAGCAGCTGCATCTGGAGGGCTTTCACCACCTTCCATATCAGGTAAACCGCGATGATGCCGATGAAAATCCTGATCCCCGCCGTTCCCTTGACAAGGTTGTAGATTTCATACAACAGGAATGCAAAAAGGACAATGTCGATTACATCAACAATTCGGAGAGAAAACAGGCCGGTCAGTAACATTTGGGATTTACGATTTACGATTTACGATTTACGATTTTATTTCTTAGCCATACTTGGTCCTCAATTTCGCTATTTCGCTACCTCGCTACCTCCCGCAATGGCCTGGTGCAAAAGTACGACTTTCCCGTCAACCCGTCATCCCCACCAGCCTCACCGCCTCCACCGCCTCTTTCACATCGTGGACCCGCAGGATGTCGGCCCCTTTCAGCAAAGCAATAGTGTTCAGCACAGTGGTGCCGTTCAGCGCGTTTTCAGGGGTCGCATGGAGGACCTTATTGATCATGGATTTGCGCGAAAGTCCTGCAAGAAGCGGGACTCCTTCCGAACGGAACTCGTCAAACCGGGAAAGAAGGGTAAAATTGTGTTCTGTATTTTTGCCGAACCCGAATCCGGGGTCGAGGATCACCTGGAGAACGCCCTTGTCGCGGCAGCGGGCAAGTTGTTGTTCAAAAAAATAGCTTACTTCGGCAAACACATCTGAATAACCGGGATTATCCTGCATGTTTTCAGGGGTTCCCTTCATGTGCATCAGCACGTAGGGCACTTTAAGCGTTGCAACCGTTTCAAGCATTGCGGCGCCGAAACGGCCACCGTATACATCGTTGATCATCCCTGCGCCATGTTCCACGGCGGCGCGTGCCACCTCCGCGCGAAAAGTGTCGGCTGAGAAGATCATTGCCGGAAACTCCCTGCAAAGCATGTCGATGACGGGGATCAACCGTGCCAGTTCCTCCTCCTGGCTGACAGGAATAGCTTTCGGACGGGTGGAAACAGCCCCGATATCGATGATGGAGGCGCCGTCGCCGATCATTTTTTCAACCTGCGATATCCTGGACGCAGTATCGGGATACCTGCCGCCATCGAAAAATGAATCGGGTGTGAGGTTGAGGATTCCCATGACCACGGGAGAGGAAAGATCTAACAGGTGTGAGCCGCAATTTAATCTGGTCATGATTTGATTTCTTAACTGCCTGGCTGATTTCAGATTCACTCCCAGGGAAACTGTCGGGTGCCGGTAAAACAGCCCCGGACTGTTATTTTTTTGTTAAAATCGGAGCCCAAAAGTACGACCAATAGGCAGATTTTTGTTACTTTTAGCATCAAATTTATCACGCATGAAAATACTCAGAACGATTTTCAGAATCCTTGTCGGCATTGTCTTCGTGTTCTCCGGTTTTGTAAAAGGGATCGACCCGCTTGGAACGGTCTACCGCATGGACGATTATTTCATTGCCTTCAACCTTCCCTGGTTCATGAATTTCAGCATATACCTGACGATATTTTTGTGCACGATGGAATTCATCCTTGGCTTCAGCCTCCTGTTCAACCTCTGGATCAGGAAAACCGTGTGGCTGCTGGTACCCATGATGATGTTCTTCACCATCCTCACCTTTTTCGATGCCGTTTACAATATTGTTCCCGATTGCGGCTGCTTCGGCGATGCGCTGAAGATCACCAACGTTCAGACTTTTGTCAAGAACCTTTTCCTGATGGGTTTCATCCTGATGATCTTCGCATGGCGGAAGAAATACAGGAGCCTGCTGCCTGTCCGGGGGGATGTAATGGTACTGGTGGTTGTGATCCTTCTTTTTTCCGGAATGTCGGTACAATGTTACCGCCATCTTCCCATGGTCGACTTCATGGGATGGAAAGTGGGAAACCGGGTCGACAAGACCGAAACACTGCCTGTCACCTTTTACGTTACCTATAAAAACAAGCACACCGGCAAAGAGAAGGAATTTGTGGCGCCGAATTACCCGTGGAACGACTCGACCTGGCTGGCCACCTGGATATTTAAAAGCCAGCGGGTTGTTGACCCGAACAAAAACCAGGGTCTGGCCCTGCGTGTGGAGGACCAGTTCGGGGGCGATTTCACGGCAAGTATCCTGAAGAATCCCGATTACCAGTTCATCCTGGTGGCCTATGATCTTACAAAGACCAATACCGAAGGGTTCCATAAAATTCTTCCATTGTATAAAAAAGCCACGGCAGACGGGTATACTTTCATATGTCTTACAAACAGCCAGCCCGCCGAAATTAAAAAGTTCAGGATGGCAAACGGCACAGCCTTCGATTTCTACAATGCCGACGACGTGGTGCTTAAAACCATGGTGCGCTCCAGTCCCGGCCTCATCCTGATGAAAGATGGCATCGTGCTCGCAAAGTGGGGCTTCCGCGACTTCCCTGGCTACGCAGAGGTAAAAGAGCGGTATATAAAATCTACAAGCCAAAAACAATAACCCCTCACTCGTCATTCGTCACTCGTCACTCCACAATCGTAAATCGTAATTTGTAAATCCCCATGTCCCGTTTTATCCTGAAGCGATTTTGGTACGGTCTGCTGGTCCTCTTCGGGGTGGTTGTGGTGGTTTTTTTTTTATTCAACGTTCTCCCGGGCGACCCTGCGCGCATGATGCTCGGGCAACGGGCTGACATTGCTTCCGTGCAGGCCATCAACAGGGACCTTGGACGCGACAAACCCCTTTTCATCCAGTTCCTCAACTACCTGAACGACCTTTCGCCAATCTCCCTGCATAACACCGCCGACAGAAATCATTTTTTATACCTCGACCCGGCAAAATACGGTTCCACGCTGAAACTGGTGTCGTTCGGCCGATCGGCCCTGGTTCTGAAGTATCCTTACCTCCGCCGTTCATACCAGTCGAAGCGGAATGTCTCGGAGATCCTTTCCGAAGGGTTTGTCAACACCATCATCCTTGCACTCGTGGCCATGGCTTTTGCCATCATCGCCGGGATTGCCATAGGAATTGTTTGCGCGATATACAGGAACAGTTTCATCGACCGGATCGCCCTGGTCTTTTCGGTCCTGGGCATGTCACTGCCTTCTTTTTTTGTTGCCATACTGAATGCATGGATTTTTGCGTTTATCCTTGGAAAGTATACGGGGCTGAACATGTCGGGCAGTCTGTTTGGCGTGGATGATTTTGGCAGGGGCAGTTATCTCGACCTGAAAAATCTTGTTCTGCCAGCCTTTACACTGGGAATCAGGCCACTGGCCATTATCGTGGAACTCACCCGGAATTCGCTTCTTGAAGTGATGACACAGGATTATATCCGTACGGCAAAGGCAAAGGGGCTCAGCAAGACAAGGGTGATCCTGAAACATGCATTGAAAAACGCCATGAATCCCGTAGTCACTGCCGTTTCGGGCTGGCTGGCCTCATTGCTGGCCGGGGCTGTTTTTGTAGAGTTCGTGTTTGACTGGAAGGGTATTGGGGTGGTGATCGTCAACGCCCTTGATAAATATGATTTCCCGGTGGTGATGGGTGCGGTGCTCTTCATCTCCATCATCCTGATCGGCATCAATTTTTTTGTAGACATCCTTTACGGGTTGCTGGATCCGAGGATCAGGCTGCAATAGTACAAATCTGTAATTTAAATTCAAATCATCTAATATGAGAAAAAAAATTGTTGCCGGAAACTGGAAAATGAACAAAACGATGTCCGAAGCTGAACTCCTCCTGACTGAGATCGCCGATGCACTCGACGATGTGGAACTGGACAATGCCGAGGTGGTAATTTGCCCGCCGGCGCTTTACCTCGAAATGGCCACCGATGTGGCAGAGGAGGCCAATTTTTATGTTGGCGCCCAGAATGTCTATCCCGAAGATTCCGGAGCATTCACCGGGGAGATCAGCCCGATGATGCTGAAGAACATGAAGGTGGCCTATTGCATCATCGGCCATTCGGAACGCAGGAAGTATTTCAGTGAGAGCAATGAGTTCCTGATGTGCAAGGTTGACGGCCTGCTGAAAAACAACGTCCGCCCGATCTTCTGTTGCGGGGAGGTGCTGCCCGAACGTGAAGCCGGCCGGCATTTTGCGGTAGTGAAACAACAGGTTGAGGAGTCGCTGTTTCATCTTGGACAAGATCCCTTCGCGAAGGTGGTCATCGCTTACGAACCGGTTTGGGCTATCGGGACCGGTGTCACAGCCAGCAAGGAACAGGCCCAGGAGATGCATGCCTTTATAAGGCAGCTGATCGGTGAAAAATATGGTGCAGAGGTTGCCGGTAATACGACCATCCTTTATGGCGGCAGCTGCAACGGCAAAAACGCAAGGGAACTCTTTTCCCAGCCCGATGTCGATGGCGGCCTGATCGGCGGCGCGTCACTCAAACCGGATGAATTCATGCAGATCATCACATCCCTGTAAATTATGGACTATATTGAACTGAATATCACCAGTATTCGTGACATTGATCCCGAAATAATCCTTGCGCAACTTGCAGAACTTGGATTTGAAAGTTTTTCAGAATCAGAGAATATTCTCCAGGGATACGTTCGCGAAGATGTTTACGATGAACAGGCAGTCGCTTCATATCTTGCCTCGCTCAAAGTGTCGCATGATCTTGAGTTTGCTTTTCAGAGAATTCCTGAACAGAACTGGAATGCGCTGTGGGAAAGCGCCTATGAACCGGTAACCATCCGGGGCAAATGCCAGGTGAGGGCTCCCTTTCATCCGCCGGTACCCGGGATTGAATATGACCTCGTGATAGAACCCCGGATGTCCTTCGGGACCGCCCACCACGAAACCACTTCCCTGATGCTTGAACTCATGATGGAAGAGGAAATCGCCGGGAAAGATGTTCTGGACATGGGTTGCGGTACCGGTGTGCTTGCCATCCTTGCTTTTAAAATGCAGGCCGCCCGGGTGGTCGCCATCGACAACGACGAATGGGCATTCTCCAATGCACTTGATAATGTCGCGGTCAATGGTGCAGCCGCCATCAGGGTGATAAGGGGAGAGGTTGACGGGATCCCACTGCCGGGGTACGACCTGATCGTGGCCAATATCAACAGGAACGTTTTGCTGAAGGATATTCCCGGATATTCCGGGTTCCTGAATGGGAAGGGGGTCCTGTTGCTGAGCGGTTTCTATGAACAGGACCTGGAGATGATCAGCGAAGTTGCAGCAGGGGCAGGGCTTCATTATGTTACGCACAAGTCGGCAAACCATTGGGTGGGCGCCAGATTCATGAAATGAACAGGATAGGCAAGCGATTTCTCCTGGTACTCCTGGCAGCCGCGTTTACAACAGGGCTTTCAGCGGTCTCGCATGCGCAAAAACCGGGATATTTTACCGGCGATTCCACCAAATTCGTGGGTGAACTCAACGCCATATTTTTCAATCTTGCGGAAAACGAAAAAAAAATCATCACGCCTTACATGCAGGATTTCGTCCAGAAATGGAACCAGGAGAAATTCGATGCCGCACATAAAAAGATCGTTTACGGCATGTTTAACGAGCTGGTGAAAAAAAAGGTAAGACCCTATCCCGATTTTTTCAATTACATCAACGCCCTGAATATTTTTGTCAACACGCAACAGCCTGACAGTTATTTTGTACCATGGTCGGATATCCTGAAAAAATTGATCACGGACAAGAACAGCAGGAATTTTTTCGCCTTTCTCGAATCAACCACAAGCCTCTTTTCGGGGGGCCTGGTGTACCAGTCACAGACCACGCGCTGGAAGATTACCCCTGCTGCATGCAGGTTTACCTTCGATTCGGTCCCGGTCATATCCTTTGAGAAGGGAAACCTTGTGTGCTACGCAAACGATGACAGTCTCAGCATCTACGACACCCGCGGAAGGTATTATCCGCTTGCAAACCTCTGGGCCGGAAAAGGAGGCGTGGTAAACTGGAAGAGGGCAGGAGGAGACCCTGGGCAACTCTTCGCCACCCTTGGCAGCTACAAGATACTCCTGCGGTTTTCAAATTTTACAGCCGATTCGGTGCTGCTGACCAACAAAAAATATTTCCCGACCCCTGTCCTGGGGCGGTATACCGATAAGGTGCTCGCCGATGTGACCGAGGAAAAGGCGACCTACCCAAGGTTCAGCTCCTATGGCAAGATGATCGGGATCTCGCACCTTTTCAACAACATCGATTATCTCGGCGGCTTCGCCATGGAGGGCCGCCGCATCATTGGCACCGGCGACCGGACGAACGATGCCCGGCTTTTTTTCAAAAAGGACGGAAAGGATTTCGTGGTGGCAAATTCCCAGTCCTTCATCATCAGTCCCGACCGCATCAACTCGGGGATGGCATCCATCACCATTTATCATGACAACGACTCGATCTACCACCCAGGGCTCCAGCTGAAATACATGGACGACAAAAAGGAACTCTCGTTCAATAAGGATGAACGGGTAACCGCCACCAGCCCGTGGTACGATTCCTATCATAAAATTGAGATTTACTGCGAGGCGCTGTACTGGAAAGTCGGTGAACCGAAGATCAGCTTTGAAATGATGAAAGGGCCTTCTAAAGAAAGCAAGGCGGTATTCGAATCAAGCAATTACTACTCGATGCACCGTTACGAGAAGCTTCGCGGGATCGACGATGCAAACCCGCTGTCGCTCGTAAAGCTTTTTACGGGTCAGAAAAAATCAAAGGAGTTTACCCTTGATGAAATTACCAGGTACATGAACAAACCGGCCGAACAGGTCGAAGCACAGCTGCTGAACATGGCCACCCGTGGTTTCATTCTGTATGATATCGACAACAAGACCGCGCGGGTTAAAGATAAGCTTTACAACTACATCAACGCTTATTCCGGGAGGTCTGACTATGATGTGATCTTCTTTAACTCATTTGTGACCAACACCGCCAACGGGATACTGAACCTCGAAACCTTCGACCTCAGGCTCCAGGGGGTGCAGATGATCGCCCTGAGCGACTCGCAGCAGGTTTATGTTTACCCGAAAAACGGGGAGGTGGTTCTGAAAAAGGACATGGATTTTGTCTTTACCGGTAAAATAAGCGCAGGACTTTTCGATTTCAGCGCCCGGGAATGTTCATTCGAATACAACAAATTCAAGGTGAATATGCCCCAGGTTGACTCGATGCTTTTCTATGTCACCAGCAAAACGAGGGATCCAAAAACAGGCAACTTCCCGCTCGTAAGAGTAAAGACCGCCATCACCGACCTGAGCGGCGAGTTGCTGATCGATGATCCGGCGAATAAATCCGGGATGAAAAATTTCAGGCAATATCCCATTTTTACCAACAAGAGCATGGCCATGGTGTACTACAACAACAATGCTATCCAGAAAGGGGTATATGCCAAAGATAAATTTTATTACGAGGTCAAGCCATTCACAATCAACAGCCTCGATGATATGGTCACCGACAGCCTGAAGTTTGCCGGCACCCTCTTTACCGCGGGGACCTTTCCGCAGATTGATGAATCACTCAAAGTACGTCCCGATTATTCACTGGGAATCGAGAAGACCACCACGCCCGAAGGGCTGCCTGTTTATGGAGGAAAAGGGACCTTCAGCGCGAAAGTTGATCTCAGCAACAAGGGGTTGCATGGCGACGGCACCTTCAGGTTCCTGAATTCTGTCAGTACCTCGCCCGATTTTACCTTCCTGCCCGATTCCATGAAGACCCTCGCCAAAAATTTCAGAACCACAGAGGTGGAGGGAGGTGTCGAATATCCGCAGGTGAACGGCGATTCGGTAAAGGAATTCTGGATGCCTTACAGCGATTCGCTTAACATTACCAGCACGGGAAAACTGATGGGAATGTACAACAACCAGTCGACCTTTGCAGGCAGTCTTGCACTTACCCCGCGATCGCTCAGCGGCGATGGAACAGTAAGGATCAGGGATGCTGAAATGGATTCCCGCGGGTTCAACTTTAAACGGAGAACCTTCGATGCCCTCATCGCCAACTTCCGCATCAAATCGTACGACCTGGCCGACCTGACCATCTCGACGAAAAACTACCAGACCCATTTCGATTTTGACCAGCGCAAGGGTGAGTTCAAATCGAACATCGGGATTTCGAGGGTCGAATTCCCGCTCAACAAGTATATCTGTTCGATGGACCGTTTCGACTGGCTGATCGACAGCGAGGAGATCATGCTGTACAACGAGCAAAGCACCAGGAAGCTATCCGATTCTCTCAGCCTGGCCCAATTGATCGACCTGGGCTATACAGGGGCCGAATTCATTTCGGTGCATCCGCTCCAGGACTCCCTGAAATTTTTTGCCGCCAAGGCGCGGTACAACCTGCGCACCAACGTGATCAACGCACAGGAGGTCAGGATCATCAAGGTTGCCGATGCAGCCATTTATCCCGATTCGGGAAAGGTGGTGATCATGAAGGATGCACAGCTCCGTACCCTGACCCATGCCATTGTCATCGCCGACACGAAGACCCGGCATCACCAGTTTTACAATGCCGACATTTCCATTGCCTCACGCAAAAAATATGCCGGGAGGGGCGATTACGACTACCTCGACCGTACCAGGAAACACGAGAAGATTCACTTTGACCAGATCAGGGTCGACACGACCCTGCAGACCGTGGCCACGGGGGCCATCAGCGATTCGGCAGGGTTCGGGCTGAGCCCCGAGTTCATGTTCCAGGGGGAGGTCGCTCTTCGGGCTTCCGATAAAATCCTGGCCTTCGACGGGGGCTTCCGCCCGGTCACCAACTGTTTCAGCACCAACTCCGAATGGGTCAGGTTTAAAAGTCCCGTCGATCCCGACCATGTGCAAATCCCGGTGAATGTTCCCCTCAAAAACATGAAGAACGAACCCATCAACCTGGGAATGATGTTCTTCAACACCGAGGTTAGGATTAGTCCTTCGTTTTTCAGGCGCAAGATCAGTTTCAGCGATACCATCATGGTCACCGCAAGTGGTTTGATCGAATACGACGTGCCTACCTCCCAGTTCCGGATCGCCCGGCCCGAAAAGCTGAAAAACCTTGCAGAACGCGGAAACTTTTTCTCGCTCTCCACAGGCAATTGCATGGTTCGCGGGGAGGGAAAACTCAACCTGAGCCTGAAGTCAGGCGGCCTGGCGATGGAAAATTTCGGCACGCTCGACTATTTCGTCATTCCCGATTCGATCAGGCTCCATTGCGCGACCGCCTTCAACTTCCCGTTTTCAGAAGCAGGCCTGCAACGTTTCAGCACCAGGCTCGAATCCATCAACCTGCCAGGCGTGAACCTGATGAGCACGCCCTATGCAATGGCGATCGAGAACCTGGTTGAGAAACAGGAGGCGGAACGGCTCACCAATGAGCATGCCCTGCTCGGAAAATATAAAAAATTCCCGGAGGCCCTTGAACGGACGATTTTCCTGGCCGATGTCACCATGAAATGGGATTCAACCACCCATTCCTATGTTTCTTATGGAAACATCGGGGTTGCCAATGTGGGCAAGAACCAGGTAAACCGGTATGTCAAGGGGATCATTGAATACACCAAAAAACCCAACGGCGACGATTTCACGATCTACCTCGAACTTACAAAGGACGACTGGTTCTTCTTCAACTATCGCAACAACCAGCTGATGGCGCTTTCTTCCGACTTGAATTTCAACGACATCGTTCGTGAATCCACACAATCGGGAGCAGAGCAGAAGCGTGTGAGGAACCTCGCAAAGGGATTTAGCTACACTGTGGCAACCGAAAGGAAGAAACGTGACTTTCTCAGGAAATTTCAAACAGAGGAGACACCATAGTTAACCGGATTTTCTTTTACTTTGCAGCTTGAATTCAAATTCTTAAAACTTGAAGGATGGTCGTGGTGTATATTATTCTGGAGATCCTTGCAGCCTATTTACTTGGTTCCATTCCAACTGCAGTCTGGGTAGGGAAAATGCTTTACGGTATCGACATCCGTCAGCATGGCAGCGGGAACGCAGGGGCCACCAACGTAATCAGGGTCCTCGGGTATAAAGCCGGGATCCCCGTGTTGCTTGTGGATGTGTTCAAGGGATGGCTCGCGGTGCAGCTGGCTCTCTGGCTCCCGGTTCCCCGGCACACGCCTGAAATGATGATATACATGTGTATCGGGATGGCGCTTGCAGCCGTGCTCGGCCATGTATTTCCCGTGTATGTCGGCTTCAAGGGAGGCAAAGGAGTCGGCACGATTGCCGGGGCGGGCATCGCGCTTTTTCCCGTGGCCATCCTGCTGGTCCTGGTGGTATTCATCGTTGTACTGGCTAGCACCCATTACGTCTCCCTTTCATCGGTCATCGCCTCCCTCATCTTTCCCGTGGTCGTGTGGTTCGTCATCGGTGAAAGGAACCCCGCACTGATCAGCCTCTCATTCCTGGTGGCCGTTTTCATCCCGGTTACCCACCGCAAAAACATCAAAAGGCTGCTCCGGGGAGAGGAACGGAAATTTGATTTCAGCAGGAAAAAAGCAACTTCCGACAAGTTAAACTGAATATAAATAATATTGTTCAGACCCGATTTATATCGTATATTTGACACAATTTTAACGAAACAACACTACCATGAAATTCATTATCTCCAGTACACTTTTGCTACGGAACCTGCAGTCCATCCAGGGGGTGATCAACACCAACAACACCCTTCCCATCCTGGATGATTTTCATTTTGAACTTACCGATGATTCATTGACGATAACCGCATCCGACCTTGAAACGACCATGCGTGCCACCATCAGACCCGACAAGTCGGAGGAGACAGGCAGCATTGCCATCCCGGCCAAGATTTTAGTTGAAACCCTGAAAACCTTCCCCGATATTCCCATCGCCTTTTCGATCAACCCAACCACGCTGATGATCGAGATCTCCGCCGGAGAAGGCAAGTACAAACTTTCGGGTCATAAAAGCGACGAATATCCCCGCACCCCGCTGCTTGAGGATACCACGGCCCTTACATTCGATTCGCACCTGATGGCCCAGGCCATCAACAAGACGCTGTTTGCCACCGGCAACGATGAACTGCGCATTGTCCTTTCGGGCGTTTTCTGCGAGCTCTCTCCCGAAGATGTGACCTTCGTGGCAACCGATGCCCATAAGCTGGTCCGGTACAAACGTACCGACCTCAAATCGGAGGGGTCCACCTCCTTCATCCTGCCCAAGAAGCCGTTGAACCTGCTGAAGAACATTCTGTTCAGTCAGGAGGTACCCCTTACCATCGAATACAACAAAACGAACGCTTTCTTTTCCTTTTCAAACATTCACCTGATCTGCCGGCTTATTGACGGGAAATACCCGAACTACGACGCCGTGATCCCCAAGGAGAATCCCAACAAGCTTACCATCGACCGTCATGCCCTTCTCACCACCATCCGGCGCGTTTCGATCTTTGCCAACCAGTCGACCCACCAGATACGTTTCAAAGTGTCCGGACAGGAACTGATTCTGAGCGCTGAGGATATCGACTTCTCGAACGAAGCAAGGGAGCGGCTTAGCTGCTCATACGACGGCGAGGACATGGAGATCGGCTTCAATTCGAAATTCCTGCTGGAGATGCTGAATAACATCGAAACCGATGAGGTACGTCTTGAGATGTCGGCCCCGAACCGCGCCGGAATCCTCACGCCTGTCAACAGCGAGAACAAGGACGAGGACATCCTGATGCTGGTGATGCCGGTGATGCTGAATAAATAGGGAGATTGATAAGATGAAATGAAAAGAGCGGGGTCCCAGGCCCCGCTCTTTTTTTGATTTGGCTGATTTTTCTCAGTCTCTCCGGACGTTGATCGCTTTTTTGCCCCGGTTGTCTTCCGTAACATCGAAAGAAACCTGGTCATTTTCGCGGATTTTGTCGACAAGTCCGCTTACATGAACAAAAACATCCTGCTGGCTTTCATCGTCAAGGATGAAACCAAAACCTTTTCTTTCATTGAAAAATTTAACTTTACCTGTTGACATAATACATTAATATTAGGATGAATAACCATGGCGAATATACAATTAAATATGAATATGAAAAAATATGTGCCCGTTTTTTTATCCGCTTCATTTTGGAAGATCCATAATAATTCTATAATTTTACGCAAAATCAAACGCCATGAAAGAAATCTCACTGACCTTAGAAAACCTTGATGAAGCATTTCCTGTCGATTTTACACCTGAGCAGATCGCCAAGGCAAAAACAATTTTCCTGAAGGCACTTTCACAGGATGCTCACCGGTTTTACCAGGGCAAAATTCAAACAGTACCCAAAGCCCCCGTTGTCGGCTTTAACTGGTTCAACGTTTGGTATACCCCCGGTGTCTCGAAGGTTTCGACCGACATCCGCGATAACAACGATGCATCGTTCGACCTGACGAACCGCGGAAACTTCGTCGCGGTCGTGAGTGACTCCACGCGCGTACTTGGCGACGGCGATTGCACCCCTTCCGGCGGTCTGGGCGTAATGGAGGGAAAGGCCTTCCTGATGAAATACCTTGGAGGGGTGGATGCCGTGGCCCTGTGCATCGACAGCAAGGGTAAGGATGGCAAAAACGACCCGGAGAAGATCATCGATTTTGTCAAGATGTGCCAGTCTAGCTTCGGTGCTGTCAACCTGGAGGATATTTCCCAGCCCAACTGTTACCGGGTGCTCGACGTGCTGCGCGAGGAGTGCGATATCCCGGTTTGGCACGACGATGCCCAGGGAACCGCCTGTGTAACGTTGGCCGGGGTGCTCAACGCGCTCAAACTTGCCGGTAAAAAACTGAAGGATGTCAGGATCGTGCTGAATGGTGCAGGGGCGTCCAATACCACCATTGCCCGCCTGCTCATAACCGACGGGGCCGATCCTGCAAAAATGATCCTGTTCGACACCAAGGGCTCCCTGCACAATGAGCGGGAAGATATCAGGGCCGACAGCCGTTTTTACCGCAAATGGGAATTGTGCGAAAAGACCAATCCGGGAAAAATCCTCACCATGGATGAAGCCATGAAAGGCGCCGATATCCTGGTCTCCCTTTCAACACCGGGTCCTGATGTGATCAAACGCCCGTGGGTGAAAAGCATGGCCGACAAATCGATCGTCTTCTGCTGCGCCAACCCCGTTCCTGAAATTTATCCCTATGCCGCCAAGGAGGAGGGCGCCTATATTGTTGCAACCGGGCGCGGAGATTTTCCCAACCAGGTAAACAATTCAATTGGTTTCCCGGGCATCCTGAAAGGAGCCCTCATGGTCCGGGCCAGGAAGATCACCGACACCATGGCGATCGCTGCTGCGCATTCGCTTGCCAATTATGCAGAAAAGCGCGGCATTCATCCCGAAAATATCGTTCCCAACATGGAGGAGGCCTCCGTGTTTCCGCACGAAGCTGCGGATGTGGCCATGCAGGCAATCAAGGATGGGGTCGCGCGCATCACCATGACCTGGGAGGAGGCCTTTGAAAAAGCCAAAAAGGATATAGAACATGCCCGCGGGCTTACCCGTTCCCTGATGGATAACGGTTTCATTGAAACGCCGCCGGCCGACATGGTGAAGAAGGCGCTTGATTATGCCGTTCAGCAGGTTAAAAAATGTTCCTGATATCTTTGATAAAAAAAAAGCGGGGTCAAACGACCCCGCTTTTTTTTTTATTTCGAAAGTTTCACCAGTCGTGCCCCGTGCGGTTGGGTCCTCATTTCAAAATGTCCGCTTACCCTGCCATGGTCGGTTTGCGACCACAGGTCGCGCATGACAGGTTTCCCTGTAATGTTCAGACCTTTAAGATCAACAGGTATGTTGAGAGGCTGGTCCGTTTTGTTGAATAAACCGATGGCCTTGCTTCCGTCGGCCAGGTCACGGGCCCAGATTTCGTAGTCGTCGCCCTTGCGCATTTGGTATGCCTGTTTTCCAAGAGGATCCTGGTTGACCTCCAGCACTTCGTCGTTGGAGAGCAGGTTGAGGGTGAAGGCATCCAGCTGGCTCAGGTCGCAGCCAATGAGCATGGGGGCTGCCAGGAGGCTCCAAAGGGTAATGTGGGTGTATTGTTCATCGGCCGTCAGCCGCGTGTTGTGAAGCGCCGGGCCCCAGCCTACAAGGCCAACCACAAGCATGTCGGGATCGTTCCACCTGCCGGGAGCCGAATAGGGTGAACATTTGCCCTGGTTGAAACCGATGGTCGAAAGGCTTTCCCAGGTATCTTCAATGTCACCGGTGGTTCGCCATGAATTGGCATCCACTTCGGCACCCCAGCTCCATACATCGCCCATTCCATACTGGCAAAGGCTGTAGTGGATGTCGCGGTTCGCTTTCCTGATGGCGTGTTTCATCTCCCGGTAGGGATTTTTCATCTGTTCAAGAGTCGCCTTCGGGGCGAGGTTCCAGTAAGAACACCAGTCATATTTGAGATAGTCGATCCCCCAGCTGGCATAATTTTGTGCGTCCTTCGCCTCGAAAGTATAGCTTCCTTCATAACCGCCGCAGGTTTTGGGCCCCGGCGATGAATAGATGCCGATCTTCAGCCCCAGTGAATGGACATAATTGCACAACCCTTTCATGTTAGGAAATTTCGAATTGGGTATGATATTCCCCTCCCGGTCGTGTGTGTCTTCCCACCCGTCGTCGATGTTGATGTAGGTCCAGCCGTGGTCGATCAGTCCGCTCGATTTCATGGCGTCGGCCGATTGCCTGATCTTCTGGTCACTGACGCTCAGACCCCAGCAGTTCCAGCTGTTCCATCCCAGGGGCGGGGTGAGTGAGATCACATCGCCCACTACGATCTTCAGGTCGCGTTCGGCAACCCCGAGATCGTTTTCCACCTTCAGTTTAACGATAAAATCGCCCTTTTTCTTCAGGCTTCCCGTGATAAGGCCATCCGCAGGGTCCATCACAAGTCCCTGGGGCAGATCCGTGGCGCTGTATTTCAACGGCGGTTTCCCGGTTGCCGCCACCTTGAACTGGAAGGGCGACCAGGGCCTGACACCAAACACCTGTGCCCCGTTGATTCTTGGCTTTAACGAGACTTTTGGTGTCAGCAGGTAGGGGATTGCCACCATTTCGGTAATCGTTTTTCCGCTGGTCGATTCCTGGAACGTCACCCTCAATATTGCGGGGGCTGAACGCTGCTTTTTGAAAGTAACCGGTTTGTCAAGTTTCAATTTCGGAGTAATGTCAATGCCCGTAGTTTCGGAATAGATGCTGATTCCGTTATCCGACAATACAGCTTCGATGGTAAGTTTCCCCTTAAACTCCTCGGTCCCGGAAAGGTTCTGGATGGTAATTTGCTTGGTGATGACGGAATCGCCGGTGAAGATAAAGGCTGAGGTTGTAAAATCGAATTTAAGATGGTCCTTCAGGTCGGCCATGGAAATTTCGAAGGGTTTGCCAAACATACCGCCGGCGCCTCCCTGGTCAAAACTCCTGATGGCAAGGATGTTCTCCTTGTCCCAGTGGATGCGGGGATCATTTGCCGCGAGTACATAACGACGGTCGATGTACCATCTTCCCTGCTCCTTGAAGAAATCGACCGAGGGTTCCTTCTTTGTATAGACCGTCCGGCCGTTTTCACCGATCAGCTCCCCATTCAAAAATACCTGGTCGCAATCATCGATCTTACCCAGGAGAATCTGCAGGCTGTCCTTGATAAATGCCTGTTCCTTCAGTGAAGAGGGAATCACGGTGTGAAAGCGGTACCACGCGAAACCGTCGTATCCCTTGTAGCCCTGCTCTTCCCAGTTTTTCCGGGGACAGATGGTATCCCATTTTGAATCATCCAGCGCAGATGTTGCCCAGGAAGGGTCATCGCCGGTTTTGAATTTCCAGCCGCTGTCGAGGGATATGGCATTCTTCGGAGTTTGGGTCGTGCACGACAACACAAGGAACACGAGGACTGTTCCGGCAACAATGAGAAATTTTTTCATAGGATGTTCTTTAGTCAATTGTGGTGCTATTTCTGAATTACAAGTTTCCGGGTAATCTCCCCGGTGCCGTTTGAAATCCTTACGATGTAAGCCCCCTGGGGCAGGATACCCGCATCGATTTTTTCACGCGTCAACCCGGTGACCCGGACATCGGTAACCGAAAAAACAGGTTCCCCTGAAGCGTTCATGACGGTGATCATGAGCTTTTCAGGTTTTTCCGACCTGATCTCGAGCGTAACCAGGCCGCCGGAAGGGTTCGGGTAGATGTTCAGGCTGACACCGGTCATCTCATTGATCCCGCCGCATACCTTGAAGGATACGGAAACAGAATCCTTGCCCGTACAACCGTTGTTATCCGTCACCATGACCTTGAAAAGCCTTGTGTGAAGCCCGGTCCCTGTCGAATCGACATGGATGGTGGGGGTTGTCTGGTTGGATGGCAGCCAGAGGTAGCTGGCAGCATTCGGCGTAGTGGCGCTGAGCAATACCGTCTTATTCGCGCAGACCGAGGTATCCTTGCCGAGATCAACCTGGGGCAGCGCATGGATGGTAAGCAGGAGGCTGTCGGCAGCCGCGGGACAGGAAGAGGCTCCTGTGGCAGTTACCCTGAGTTTGACAGAACCCTGCAGTTTGTCCTGTGTCCCGGGGGAATAGACAGGGTGGATGATGCCCGCCTGGTCGAAGGTGCCGTCGCCTGCCGTGCTCCATGCAAGGGCCGTGTAATTGGCGGCGGAAGAGGCGCCTATTTCGAAGGTGCTTCCCATGCAGATGGAATGGTTGCCACCCGTTGAAACCGCAGGTACACGGGCGATCATCAGGGTCATGGTATTGGTGGTATCGATGCCGTTCTGGCCATAGGCGGCAAGGGTAAGATGAACAGTTCCTGCCGTAATGTCGGCTGAACCCGGGGTATATACCGGATTCAAAATGGCCGGGTTGCTGAAATTACCGGTTCCGCTGGTTGACCAGTGCAGCGAATCATAACTTTCGGCCATTCCATGCAGCTGGTAAGTCCCGGTTTCGCAGATTTCGGCATCACCGCCCGCACTGACCGTCGTTTTATACTGGGGGGGAAAAACGATAAAATCGGTCCATGCGGCATCAAACCCCCCGGCCACCGTGGCGTCCTTTTCATAAACCCATTTGAAGGTATGTGGACCCGCAAGGACAGGGAAGGCCACGCGCCTGAACATGGAATCGGTGACATTCGAATAGAGACCGACCATGTTATTGTCGATGTAAAATTTCAGCTTGTCCATGAAGGGCTGGCAGGAGACATATTTGAAAAACGAGATGCTGTCGTCGATCGATACGTTGTAATTGATGTAAATGCCCGATGATTCGCTGTTGCCGATCACTCCCGACCTGGCGGAATAGTTCTTTTCATATTTCCTCGCCGGGTCGATGGTCCATGGTTTGGCAGTATTGGTGAACTGCCAGGCGAATTTTGTGAAATTGCCTGTCTCCCAGTCTTCGACGATCAGCCCGATCTTCGCGTTGAAATATTTGTCGGTCGTCCGGTATTTTGAAGTGGCCACATTGTGGAACCGGGCAACGGAACCGATAGCGGCCCCGCTGTTGACCGTGACGGGAAAGGAGGCCATCACGGTTTCGCCGGCATGAAGGGTCCCGATATTCAGCGTCGGCGCCCCGATGGTCACATAGGAGTTCTGGCAGCTCAGATGGCTGATGACATTTTCGGCATTCCAGATCCCGTTGTTCTTTGTTTCAATGAGGATGGTCGCCTGTTCGCCCGGATCAAGACGGCCGTTGTTGTTCCCGCCAGGAAGGGGGTCGGAGATGGTCATGGAAAGAATGCTCACGTCGGGGGCATGCGAGACCAACTGGAAGGTGCTCCAGGTTGTGCTATCCTTCTGGTCGACCGCCTTTACGGTAAAGGTGACCAGGACATTGTTCGCGATGGAATCATTGACTTTGAATTTATAGCCGTCGGTTACCATTTTTTCCTGGCCGATCTCAAAATGGCCATAACTACGGATCGAATCGAGCACGGTGATATATGGATTGTCGCACGAAAGCGTCACCTTCACACTGTCGGCCGTGGCAGTACCGACATTCTTCATTTTGAGGGTCAGAAGTTCGGTTTCACCATAATCCATCAGCCCGTTCCCATTCCCGTAAGTGACGTCGTTCAGGATATTTCCCGAAAGTGCGATGGAGGCTGCAGGGATCTGGATGTCAATCGGGGATACATAAGTGAGACAGTGTCCCGAGCGGGTATCGGTCCAGCATGGGTAGGTTTTACCACCATATGCGCTGATGGCCAGGTAGTCTCCCATGTATTTGGCCGCCATTTGCGGGATAGGCGACGGGGTAAAGGTAACATCGCTCACCTTCATGTCCTGGAAGGTGGTTCCGCCATCCGTCGACCAGGCCATCCAGGCCTCGGCTTCGGTTGAAAGGCAGTTGCGGTTGTCATAAAATACAACACTCACAAACCCGGTCGCCTGGTCGCAGGTGATCCAGGGCAGGTAATGATGCTTGCCGGCTGTTGAATCGCTGTTGATGCGCATGGGGGCTGACCAGGTATCCCCTTTGTTGGTGGATTTGATCAGGTAGGAAGAACTTCCGGTTCCGGTGTTGATCCCGGGAACGCCGGTGTTGGTCCAGACGATGTAGATCGTGCCGCGGTATGGACTGTTGCTGAGGTCAACCGCCATCGAAGGAAAAGAATTTGTGCGCATGTTCTGACTCACACCGACGGTGCGGATCCCCTTTAAATTGTTGATGGCCCTGAAAGCAGTCGACCAGGTGGAGCCGCCATCCAGCGATTTTGAAAAGCCAATGGCCTTTTCGTCCCCCGGCCAGTTGTCATAAACCGCCCAGGCGGCATAGGCTTCACCATCGGGACCACCTTTGAAGTTGATGCCCTGGTTGTGGCTGCCGGCATTGGTGCCGGCACTGATGCTCACTGCCGACGACCAGGAAGCACCGCCGTTGACCGATCGTGAAACACTGATGTTGTTGTTGACCATCCACCCGTCGTACAGGTAGCCTTTATAGGGACTTGCCGGACCGATATCGACCCACAGGTGGTTTTTGTCAAGGAGGTTCAGGACGGTTCCTGATGCCACTTTTTTCACGGTCCATGTTGCACCGTTGTCATCTGAGTAGGAGACACTCTGCCCGTTTGCAGCATCGATATAGCCTACGAACCAGCGGCCGTTCAGGTCGATTACCGCGGCAGGATCCCCTGAATTAGCGCCACCGGCTCCTTCAACAGTTCCCGACCAAGTACCACCGGCATCGAGGGTTTTCAGCGCATCGGCACCCTTAACCGTTCCATTGCTGGGTTGCGGCGTGGAGTTGTTCGAGTTGAGGAGCATGTCAGGCCCGTTGGGATTGATAACGATCGAATTTTCACTCTGGGTCGTGTTCGATGGTTCGTTCGTCACCGGGATGTCTGGAGAATCAACCACGGAGGCACCGCGAAGCAACAACCTGCTTCCGGTATAACGGGCCGGCGGTATCGGGGCAAAGGGTTCAACGGGAACCAGCCCGAGCCTCGCACATTTCTGCCAGTATCCCATGTTGTCGATCCTTGTATCCACCTTGTAACCAGGCGGGAATGCGGCATTGTTATCCTGTGCGTTTACGGAGGTAATAGCCATCAGAAATATCATTCCTGACAACAGACAGCGTATGTTTCGTTTCATCTGGGTGTGGTTAATGGGGATTTTACTACACAAAGTTAAGTATTTATCCTCCGGTCGACCCTGAGTCCGGCACAATTTCAGGAATTTTTGCAACAAATCGCATGATGACCTAGATGTTAGTTATTCATTCACTTTAAAGCCGGCAGGCCTATCCGTTTTTCATTATTTATCTGCATGAATAAAAAATATGTTATTTTTGCAATAGCAAAATATATGGAAACAGTCAGGCGCATCGGTTCAGTCGTATTATTGCTGGTATTCCTCTTCGGGATTAGCGGCATTTCCATTTTTCACCATACCTGTACAAGCAGCAACCTGGACCGGGTGACGCTGTATGCGGACATTTTTCATGAAGCACCGCCCTCCTGTTGCGCCGACGAAGCCGGTGACCCGGTTGCCCCATCCTTTTCAGGTGTAAACACGGCCATTGATGCAACGCCATGCTGCAGGAATGTCAATGCTTTCCTGGTACTTCACATTGTTTCAAACCAGTTTTCAAGGTCACTGCAGGTAGTCAGCGTCCCGGTTGTTGCCTTCTGTTTTTCAGATTTATCCGTCAAGTCAACATGCGATCCGTTTCAGATTGCAAGCGGCCGGTTCCAGTTCCATTCACCACCTCTGGCAGGCCGGCAACTGGTTCATTTCCTCCACCAGATCAAGATCCCATCGCTCCCTGACTATGCCTGATCAGGGATTCCCTGCACCGTGCATGCTGCCGGCGGGGTATTATTTCCAATAATTATTTCATTAACTGGTTTGTTCATTGATTGACCCTTTCGGGTCCCGTTGTTTTATCCAAGTGCTGCAGTGAAATAAATTATGCATCATTGGGTAAAAGGGGGAACGCCGGGGATCGGCAGACCGGCAAATTCACAGGGAGATGAAAATTCGACAAATTATTACAACAGCAATATTTGTAGCGGGGATCTTATTAAACCTTGCCTGCCGGGCCCAGGCGGTGAGCGGAACCGTTTCCGAAAAGAGCGCTTCCGGCCACAAGGCCGGGTTGCCCGGCGTAAATGTTTTCTGGCTCGGCACCACAAAAGGAACCTTCACCGATGCCAAAGGCAAATTCAGGATCGAACGCGACAATACCAGGGATATACGACTGGTATTCAGTTCCCTGGGGTTTAAGAAGGACACCATAACCGTTGCCAGGGACCGGACGAAGGTCGACTTCACAATGATCTCCGACAACCAGAATCTCAACGAGGTGGAGATCAAGGGCAAGCAGGATGATTCGTTCATTTCCAGGCTGCGCGCCCAGCAAACTACCGTCATTAATACCGGTGAACTGCAGCGTGCTGCATGCTGCAACCTGGCAGAGAGTTTTGAAACAAACCCGTCGGTGGATGTTTCCTTCAGCGATGCGGTAACCGGGGCGAAACAGATCCAGATGCTGGGCCTTTCCGGAATATACAGCCAGGTGATGACCGAAAGCATCCCCATGCTCCGCGGGCTTGCATCCACCTATGGACTGAATTATATTCCCGGTCCGTGGATGGAGTCGATCCAGGTGAGCAAGGGCGCCGCCTCGGTGGTGAACGGTTACGAATCGATCACAGGCCAGATCAACGTGGAGTACAAGAAGCCCGAACACAGCGAAAAACTCTACATCAACCTTTTCGGGAACAGCAACCTCAGGTTTGAGGCCAATGGGAACGGGGCAGTCAAAATAAACAACAAACTCAGCACCATGCTCTTCGTGCATGTCGATGACCAGCGTTATAAATTCGACCGGAACCACGATGGCTTCATGGATGTGCCGATGCTCACCACCTACAACATTTTCAACCGTTGGGATTATATCAACCCCGGAAAATGGGTCTCGAAATTCGGCATCAAATACCTGGATGAAAACCGCCGGGGCGGACAGATGGATTTCAATAAATCGACCTGGAACACCGACACCACCGGGATCACCAACGATGTAAAAAAATATGGGATGGGAATCCGCACGAAACGGCTGGAGGCCTTCTGGAAGAACGGGATTTTCATCCCCGATCACCCGACCAGCAGTTTCGGGCTGATCCTTTCAGGGGTTAACCATGAACAGAATGCTTTTTACGGCATCAACCAGTACTCGGGGCATGAGCGGAGCATTTACGCGAACCTTATTTTTACAGCTGAGATCAAAAGTCCCGACCACAAGATATCGACGGGTGTAAGTTACCTGCTCGATGATTTCCGCGAAAACTATGACCAGGTGCAGCTTATCTACCTTTACCAGGTATACCCCGACAGCAGCCTGTTCAAACTCCATGATTTCAAAAAGGTCGACTATACAAGGAACCGCACCGAACGGGTTCCCGGGGCCTTTTTTGAGTATACGTTGAATATCAAAGAGAAGTTCAGCATGATTGCAGGCGCCAGGATGGATTACAACAACCTGTATGGATGGTATTTTACCCCGAGGCTGCACATGAAATACCGGTTTGGCAAGAATTCGGTGCTCAGGGCTTCGGCTGGCAAAGGATACCGCACCCCGAATATTTTCGCCGAAAACAGCGGGATTTTCGTCAGCCAGCGGGTTGTTAATTTTGCTGATAACCTGAAACAGGAAGAGGCATGGAATTTCGGGATGAATTTTACCCAGGAATTCACCCTCTTTCATCACAAGGCCGAGTTCAGCATTGATGCCTACCGCACCAGTTTCATCCACCAGGTGGTGGTGGATATAGACAGCCTGCCGACAGCCGCTTTTATTTACAACCTCGATGGAAGGTCCTATTCCAACAGCATCCAGGCGCAACTAACCTTTGCGCCCGTTCACAGCCTCGGGGTGACGATGGCTTTCCGCGTAAATGATGTGATGGAGACCGAAGGAAGCAAACTCAGGACAAAACCTTTCGTCAGCCTCTACAAGGGGCTGGTTACCCTGTCGTATGCCACAAAGTGGGACAAATGGAAATTTGATCTGACGGGGCAGCTCAATGGGCCGCAGCGCATTCCCGATACGAAGAAAATGCCGGCCAAACTCCAGCGGAGCACCTCATCACCCGCCTATTTTCAATTGCTGGCCCAGGTCACGAAAAAATTCAAATACATCGATATATATATCGGAGGTGAGAATTTGACTAATTTTACGCAATCCGATCCAATTACCGAATACTGGAAACCCTATCATACCCATTTTGACGGTGCCATGGGTTGGGGTCCGATCCTGGGGGCGACCGTATATGCGGGGATCAGGCTGACGATTAAATAATTAAAAATTAAAAATTACTAATTACGGGTGAGGCATTAAAGGGGGAACCCCTTTTATTGACTTCATCTTCAGGTTAGGTAAAAAGTTAAAACCATAACAGATGAAATATTCAGTAAAAATCACAGGAGCTTTTTTGCTGCTTTTCGTATTGTCGGTTTTTGGAGCGACGGCATATTCACAGGGCAGCAAAATCGAGACGATCCAAATCAAAACCTCCGCCATGTGCAAACAATGCAAAGACCGGATCGAGAATGGCATGGCATACGAAAAGGGGGTGAAGGATGTGGTGCTCGATGTTGAAACCAAGGTGGTGACCATCAGGTATAACACCAAATCGACCACACCGGAAATATTAAGGAAAAAAATTTCCAGGCTGGGTTATGATGCCGATGAGGTGCCCTGCGACAAGGCTGCCTACGACAAGTTGCCCCCCTGCTGCAAAAAGGATGCGCCGAAGCACTGATCGTTGTAACCAAAACCCCTGTACCTGATTTGAATCGTTTCGGGGGTTGCAAGTAAACCGGAGCCATGCGTACTTTTTTCTTTGCAGTTTGCCTGTTGTTCATTACAGGATGTTCGGCGGACCTCATGGCCCAGGGGATAACCGATGGTGAAAAGGAGACCCCACGGCACCTTTTCAGGGATATCTCTTTACCTGTTGAGTCGCGGGTAAACGACCTCGTTTCGTTGCTGACCCTTGAAGAGAAGGTTCAGCAGATGCAGAGCCAGGCGCCGGCTATTCCCCGGCTCGGGATCCCGGCCTACAATTGGTGGAGCGAATGCCTCCACGGGGTTGCCCGAAACGGCAATGCAACGGTCTTTCCCCAGGCCATCGGGATGGCTGCCACCTGGGATCCGGCGCTGATTCATACCGAGGCGGATGCTATCGCCACGGAAGCACGGGCAAAGTACAGGGATGCCCTTGATAAGGACCAGCATGGGGTTTACCAGGGTTTGACATTTTATTCCCCGAACATCAATATCTTCCGCGATCCGCGGTGGGGAAGGGGACAGGAGACCTACGGCGAAGATCCTTTCCTGACCGCGCGCACAGCCGTCGCCTTTGTAAAGGGGTTGCAGGGAAATGATCAGCACTATTACAAAGTGGTTGCGACGGCCAAGCATTTTGCCGTCCACAGCGGCCCCGAATCCTCTCGGCACCGGTTTGATGCCTGGTGCAGCGACCGCGACCTTTACGAAACCTATCTTCCGGCATTTGAAGCGCTGGTGCGCGAAGGCGGTGTTGCTTCCGTCATGGGGGCCTACAACCGTTTCAGGAATGAACCCTGCTGCTCCAGCGTTTTTCTTCTCGATGAAATCCTGAGAAAACAGTGGGGATTCAAAGGATATGTCACCACCGATTGCGGGGCCATCTGGGACATCTGGCACGGGCACGCATTGCAGCCTGATGATGTCCGCGCGGCAGCGATGGGGCTGCGTGCCGGCAGCGACCTGACCTGTGGCGATGATTACCTGAGCCTTGCGGAAGCCGTGAAAAAGGGGTTCGTGAACGAACATGAAATCGATGTTGCGCTTAAAAGACTTATGACGGCAAGGTTCAGGCTGGGGATGTTCGATCCCGACAGCCTTGTTCCCTGGACGAAAGTTTCTCCCGGAAGCGTCGGATCGACTGGCAATAACCGCATTGCCCTGCAGGTCGCCCGCGAAAGCATGGTCCTGCTGAAAAACGAAAACAACCTGCTGCCCCTTTCCATGAATACCAGGTCGGTTGCGGTGATCGGACCCTATGCCGACAGGGTTTCGGTGTTGCTGGGAAATTATAACGGTGAACCCCTTCACCCGGTGACCATCCTTCAGGGAATCCGGGAAAGGATCGGGAAGTCGGCCATCGTCAATTACGCCATGGGGGTTGCCGCCCCTGAGGACCTTGCACTGTCGCCGCACGGTAATCATCCTCCCGGGAAACACAAACTCTTCCGCTCGGCGATGAAGGTGGCTGAAAAATCGGAGGTCATCATTTTTGCCGGTGGAATATCTCCATTGCTGGAGGGGGAGGAACTGCAGGTGGAGATACCCGGTTTCTCGGGCGGCGACCGTACCAGTCTCGACCTGCCGGCCGGGCAGCGCGAACTTCTTCTGGAACTTTTCAGGACAGGGAAACCCGTCATCCTGGTGCTTACCAACGGCAGCGCTTTGTCCGTCAACTGGGAGGCTGCGCATATTCCCGCCATCCTGGAGGCATGGTACCCGGGTGAGGCGGGTGGTACTGCGGTTGCCGATGTGCTTTTCGGCTGCTACAACCCGGCGGGCCGGCTGCCGGTGACTTTTTACCGTTCGGCAAATGACCTGCCCCCTTTTGAGGATTATGCAATGGAAGGTCGTACCTATAAATATTTCAGGGGAAGCCCGCTGTTTCCATTTGGCTACGGACTTTCCTATGCCACCTTTTCCTATTCTTCTGCAAATACCGACAGGCAGGAATATTTACCGGCCGACACCATCCGTTTGCAGGTAAAGATCAGGAATACCGGTTCCCTGCCCGGCGATGAAGTGATCCAGGTTTATTGCAGCAAACCAGGTCCGGCCAGGAGCCGGCCGGTACGTTCACTGGTGGGTTTCCGCCGCAGCAACATTTCAGCCGGGGCAGACGGACTCGTTGATATCAATATTCCCACCAGGGAGTTGCGCATGTATAACCATGAAACCGGGAGTTACGTTGTTGAACCGGGATTATACAAACTGGAGATCGGGGCCTCTTCCGGCGATATCAGGCTGGTACTGAATTTCAGGATCGTTTCCAGTGGAAAGTAGCTGCACAATGGCCCAGTAACTCGTTAAGGCACATATTGCCTGCAATCATTTGAGACTGCTTCCCGGCAGATGAGGATATCGCCGTGTCCCTTGTAAAAATTGAGGCTGTCGGTGGCCGACAGGGTATAATACAACCGGTAGATTACTCCATTCTGAAATTTTGCGGGATCGGAAAGATTGAGATTGATCTCTCCCATGCCGCTTTTAGCTGCAAATGTCATGAGACGGTTGAAATACTTATCGACAATGGTGGCTTTGAATTTTACCATGCCGAGGCCTTTGAAATACAGGGTTGCATAACCCGCTACCGGGTTGGGAAAAACAAGGATGGCGTTTTCAGGCTGCTCGTGTATCCCGGTGCCGGTATTCCACCCGGTGGTATCCCTGATGTAGGTTCCAGCCAGGCTGACGGTATCAGGGAAGTTCAGCAAGGCGGCTTCTTCGGAAGTCCATGTGACATCGGTTTCCCAGTCGCTGTCAGGTGTCCCCCAATTCCCCATGATCTCACCCATGGTGTTCACCACGGCGATCCCCTTGAAAACATGCACGAGGGACGGATTCTGATTGGTTGTATGTTTATTGCAGCCGGTGATGCACAATAGAATAATGGCAAAAAGTGGAAAATATTTCATGGCCAACGATTGTTTTGTAATTAACAGATTCAAATATACTGAATTTTCACCCGGTTGGATGAGGCAGGACGCCATTTTGTGTGGTAGCCGCGAGACCCTTTTCCGCGATGCCGCGTTGTGAAGAAAAAGGGTATAAAATGTTCCGGCATTATAACAAATCGTACATTAGCTTCCAAAAAGTATTTTTATGAAAAAAATGAAGATCTATATTTTCCTGGTATTTTTGACCCTGTGGCTTCCCGCCCTGTCCAGGGCATCGGTGGCGGACAGCACCGTGAACGGGTTTACGGTAAAATTCGAGCAGGTGATCCAAGTGCTGCCCGACAGCCTGTTTGTGATCATCACCCGGGATGTCAGCAAATGGTGGAACCCCGAACACACATTCTCGGGGAAGGCCTCCAACCTGTCAATCGAGCCGCGTGCCAATGGATGCTTCTGTGAAAAACTGGGAAACGGCGGCAGTGTGCGGCACATGGAGGTGGTGTTCGCTTTGCCGGGGAAAACGCTGCGTCTCGAGGGAGGGCTTGGCCCCCTGCAGATGTTCGGGGTTGCCGGCAGTATGACCTTTTCCCTGAAACCGGACGGGAAAAATGGCACGAAACTCATCCTGCAGTATTCAGTAGGGGGTTACATTCCCGGGGGTGCACAGAAATGGTCTGTTTTGGTCGACCACATGCTTGGCGAACAATTAACAAGATTGAAAAATTTTGTTGAGGGGATGAGGTAAAAAGAAACGCCGGTCCGTTTCCGGGCCGGCGTTTTACAAATCTCGTAATCTAAAGGTTATTTTTTGGTTGCTTTTTTAGCAGCAGCCTTCTTTGAAGCGGGTTTAGCAGCTTTCTTCTGTTTGATTACAGCCTGGGCTGCAGCCAAACGGGCGATGGGAACGCGGAAGGGCGAGCAGCTCACATAGTTGAATCCAAGGGAATGGCAGAATTCAACAGAAGCGGGTTCCCCGCCATGCTCGCCGCAGATGCCGATCTTCAGGTCCTTGCGGGTTGAACGTCCTTTTTCAACAGCCATTTTCATCAGCTGGCCTACACCTTCAAAATCGATCACCTGGAAGGGATCAACCGGCAGGATCTTCTGCTCGATGTATTCGGGAACAAATCCGCCGATGTCATCGCGTGAAAATCCAAAGGTCATCTGGGTCAGGTCGTTGGTTCCAAAGGAGAAGAAGGTTGCGGTTTCAGCAATCTTGTCGGCGGTGAGGGCAGCACGCGGGATCTCGATCATGGTTCCGACCATGTGGGGAATCTCCTTCAGTTTGAATTTCTTGCAAACTTCGGCATAGATCTCATCAATGATCAGGTACTGGTGTTTCAGCTCCTTTTCGGTACAGGTAACCGGGATCATGATCTCGGGGAAAACCTTTTTCTTCTCCTTCAGCAGTTCGGCGGTCGCTTCAAAAATGGCGCGAACCTGCATCTCGGTGATTTCGGGGTAGGTAATGCCCAGACGGACGCCACGGTGCCCCATCATCGGGTTGGTTTCGTGGAGTGCGTCAGCACGGCGGTTGAATTCCTCCATGGTGATCTTCAGGCTGGTTGCGATCTTCTGACGGGCCTCTTCGTTCTGCGGGATGAACTCATGCAGGGGCGGGTCGAGGGTCCGGATGGTAACAGGATACCCGTCCATGGCGGCCAGGGTCTGCTTGATGTCTTCCTTTACATAGGGAAACAGCTCGTTCAGGGCCTTGCGGCGCTCGTCCTGGGTTTTCGAGGCGATCATCTTGCGAAGGAGGAAGAGGGGCTTTTCAGCGTTTTTACCATAGAACATATGTTCGGTGCGGAAAAGTCCGATGCCTTCGGCTCCGAAAGCACGTGCCTTGGCGGCATCGTCGGGCGTATCGGCGTTGGTGCGGATCTTCATGGTACGAACTGCGTCGCAAAGTTTCATGAAGGCCTGGAAATCGGGATTTTCTTCAGCAGCCTTGATCATCGGCAACTGCCCGTTGTAAATGTAGCCTTTGGAGCCGTTCAGTGAGATGAAATCACCTTCATGGAGGGTGATGTCTCCGATCGTCATCGTTTTGGTGGAAGCTTCGATTTTGAGGCCGCCGGCTCCAACGATGCAGCATTTTCCCCAGCCGCGGGCCACGAGGGCAGCATGACTTGTCATCCCTCCGCGTGCGGTGAGGATGGCCTGTGCAGCGCGCATGCCTTCGATATCTTCGGGGTTGGTCTCCTCGCGGACGAGGATCACGGTTTTACCTTTTTTCGCCCAGGCAACTGCATCTTCCGAATTGAAGATGATCTGGCCGGTGGAGCCGCCGGGACCTGCAGGAAGACCCTTGGCCATCGGCTTGGTGCTCTTTTCTGCTTTCGGGTCGAGGATCGGGTGGAGCAGTTCGTCAAGCTGGCTGGGTTCGACACGCGAAACGGCCTCTTCCCTGGTGATCAGCTTTTCATTGAACATGTCAACGGCCATCTTCACTGCGGCAGGACCATTGCGTTTTCCGACGCGGCACTGGAGCATGTAAAGCTTGCCATCCTGGATGGTGAACTCGATGTCGAGCATGTTGCGGTAATGTTTTTCAAGAGAGCGTTCGATTTTATAAAGGGCTTTGTAAACCGCGGGCATGGCCGTTTCCAGCGACTGCAGTTTCATCGTGTGCTCATTCTTGCCGATTTCGTTGATGGGATTCGGGGTACGGATGCCGGCCACCACATCTTCACCCTGTGCGTTGGCCAGCCATTCACCATAGAAATAATTTTCACCGGTTGCCGGGTTCCGGGTGAAGGCCACGCCGGTTGCCGAAGTATCGCCCATGTTGCCGAAAACCATCGACTGAACAGTAACGGCTGTACCCCATTCATCGGGAATGCCTTCGAAACGGCGATAGGAGATGGCGCGTTTGCCGTTCCAACTCTGGAAAACGGCACCCACGGCGCCCCACAGTTGTTCCATCGGGTCTTCCGGGAACGCAACGCCAAGCACTTCCTTAACCTTTTTCTTGTAGATATCGATCAGGGCCTTCAGATCTTCCGCCGTCAGGTCGGTATCACTCTTGGCACCTCTTTTTTCTTTCATCTTGTGAAGTTCCTTCTCAAGCTGGACACGCACGCCCTGTCCCTCTTTGGGTTCAATGCCTGCAGCTTTTTCCATCACCACATCCGAATACATCTGGATCAGGCGGCGCTGTGAATCGTAAACAAACCGCGGGTTCTTGGTCTTCTTGATGAAACCTTCGCGGGTGATGTCGTTCAAACCGACATTCAATACCGTTTCCATCATACCGGGCATGGAGGCCCGGGCACCGGAGCGTACGGAAACCAGGAGGGGATTGTTCTTGTCGCCGAAGATGGCACCCATCTCTTTTTCGGTGGCTTTCAGACTCTCGGCCAATTGTTTCTTTAATTCCCTGGGGTAGGATTTTTTGTTTTGCTGATAGTAAGTACAAACCTCCGTGGTGATTGTAAAACCGGCAGGAACGGGGAGCCCGATGTTGACCATTTCGGCCAGGTTGGCACCTTTGCCACCCAGGAGGTTCTTCATATCGGCCTGTCCTTCGGCTTTTTTACCACCAAAATAATAGACGTACTTGTTTTCTTTAGCTTGTTTTGCCATAATTGACATCATTTAGGTTAGTATAAAAATTTGAAGCGGCAAAATTACAAAATAATACGCTTATAATGGCGAAGTTAAGCCGGAAAAACGAAAGATTTGTTAATAATTTAACAGAGAGGGGCGGTTTTTGAACCGCAGATGGTGGTAAGCGAAATCAATAACTGAGCTTCCCGATGTTGTTCATATTCCAGAGAATCCACTGTTGCCGGCCGGTGATGTAAGGCGTGGGCGACGAAGGGCTCCATTTGAGTGGGTTTGGCAGGATTGCTGCTATCAATGCCGCCTCACCGCGGCTCAGTTTGGCGGCATGTTTATTGAAATTCAACTTTGCGGCCGACTCCACCCCGTAAATTCCCTTCCCGGTTTCAATCACATTCAGGTACACCTCAAGGATCCTCTTTTTGCCCCAGATGAACTCGATCAGTACGGTGAAATAGGTTTCGAGCCCCTTGCGCACCCAGGTGCGGTCGGGCCAGAGGAAAACATTCTTTGCTGTTTGCTGCGAGATGGTGCTTGCTCCCCGCATCTTTTTCCCCTGTTTCAGCCTGTTGTATTCCCTGGCTTTTTCGATGGATTCGAAATCAAATCCCTTATGCTCGAAGAACAGGTTGTCTTCGGAGGCGATCACAGCCAGCGGCATGTCGGGCGAAATGTCACCGATGGGAGCCCAGTCGTTTTGAAGTCTGACAGTTTCACCGCTGTACGCCTGGCCCGCCAGCCTGATCACCATAAGCGGTGTCAGGGGCGGGTTGACGAATTTGTACAGGATGACGAAAAACAGCGTCGAGGCAAAATATAGAATCAGGAAATAGATAAAAAATTTCAGGATGCCCGATAATACCTTTTTCATTGATGGATATAGATCCCGCTGTTATTTCTTCTTATCGGCAATGAATTTGGTCAGTTCATCCTTTGACCGATTGCTGTGCAGGGCATCGTTCACCTCTGCGTAATCTTCCTTGTTGTAAGCGAAATCATAGGCATACTTAGCGAAACTCAGCCGCGACGATTCACTGTCGAAAACATACATAACCATTTTGATCTGGTTGGCGCTGAAGCAATGGTTTTCGGCTGCCTTTTTTGCCGCATTGAGCCTGATGGGTTCAAACGGTGCTGTGCTGATCCCGACGAGCTGGGCGTTGAAATCGGGGTCCGACATGGGCTGGTCGCAACCTGGCTTGCTACCCGATTTAGGCTGGTCTTTTTTTTCTCCGTCCCTGCCTACAGCAGGAGCAGGAGGAGGAGTCGCGCTGCCGTCCTTTACAACGCCCTGGTCCATGTATTCCGACTCGGTTTCTTCAAGGCTGTATACCCCCTTGGTGCTTTTATCCAATTTGAAATAGATGTTGCTGCCGGCCTTGTTGAAGGTGAACTTGTTGAGTTCCTTAACGACTGCGTCGGGAAAGGTGATCCTGAGTTTAAAAGAAGGTCCGCCGGGATTTTCGGTTTCGACTCGGTTGGCCGGCGTGCTGTTCTTCTGAACCCCGCCCAAGTATAGGGTAAACTTATCGCCTTTGGGTGCGAAAACAATGATGTTGTATTGTGCATATGCACCCAGTCCTGCGGAAAGTATCCACGTAACAAGTAAAAATTTCAGGGATGTTTTCATGATGGTTTGATTTGGTTTGGTGAGCAAATATAATGCAAATGCGATTTGCTTGGGATTAGTCCGTGTATGAAATATCAACCATGTCCGGTTAAAATTGTTTAAAAAACAGGCAATCAATGTTTTCTGATGATCAGCTTCTTTGTTTCAACCCTGTTTCCTGCCTGGAGTCTGACCATGTATAAGCCTCCGGCAAGGCCGGCGGGGTCTGCCCGGAGGGTATTTCCACCTGAAATCAATTGCATGCCCGGGCTATTTTTTGCCGGTAATCATGAATTCGGTTCTTCGGTTATACTGGTGCTCCTCCTCCGTACATTCACTTCCTGCTGAGCAGTCGCATTGGTTTGCCAGCCTTGATTTTCCATACCCTTTCGCGGTGATCCGTTCAGCAGGAATTCCCATGGAGATGATATACAGAACAGCCGATTCCGCCCTTTTTTGCGATAAGACCTGGTTGTATACCGCCGATCCGCGGCAGTCGGTATGCGATCCGAGTTCGATGCTGACCGGGTACTTTTTCAGGAGAGCGACAAGCCGGTTCAATGGGGGTTTGGCGTCCTCCCGGATGTTCCATTTGTCAAAATCATAGAAAATATTCTCCAGGCGGTAGGGTTGGCCAGTCACCATGGTGTCGGGGTTCATCACCGGTGGGACCATCACCTGTTTGGCCTCAGCGACCGCGGGTGGCTCCGTTTTTCGTGGTTCTGACCCAACGACCGCGAAATAATAGAGGTCATCATCACCCATGCCGCCGGGGCGGTTTGAACTGAAAAGACCCGTTTTGCCGTTGGCCGCTACGGCAGGAGAAAAATCATCGTAAGAAGAGTTCAGCGGCTGACCCGGATGTTCGGGGCGGCCCCAGTGTCCGTCCACTTTCCTGGTTACAAAGAGGTCGAGCCCGCCAAACCCGGGCAGACCGTCGGAGGCAAACCACAGCTCGCCGTTGGGGGCAACAAAGGGAAACATCTCTTTGCCGGGGGAATTTACAACGGATCCGAGGTTTACCGGCGAACTCCATCCCCCTGCCGTGCTGCTGCAGGAATAAATATCAGTTTCACCTGATCCTCCTGGCATGTCCGACACGAAAAAGAGTGTTTGCCCGTCGGGACTTAAGGCGGGGTGGCCGACTGAATAATCGTCGCTGTTCAGGAAAAAGGGCTGCGGAACCGACCATTTACCATTTTCCAGGGAGGATGAGAAAATCTTCAGCAGGTGTGTCCTGAGGTGCCGGCTTTCTTTCTTTCCTTTGTCGCCCTCAACCTGTGTTTGTGTGAAAAAGGCTGTTTTGTAGTCACGGCTGAAACACACCGGCCCTACATGCCATCCATGGTCAGCCATCCATGGAAAAGGCCGGGGAGGAAGGAAAGCTGCCGGCAGGGTGTCCTGCTGCTCTGCAAAATAGAGGTTGAGGTAACTGTTGCCGGTCCACCCGTAGGTTTTATTGCTGCCGTATCCGGGGGTCCGGTCGCTGGCAAAGATGATCCCGTTCCTGAAAAAAGCCGGACCGAATTCAGACTGGGGGGAGTTGATCGGGCGGATATTCCCGATCATGTATTGAGGTTTCATCAGTTGCCACGCAAGGGCGCTGTCGCAGAGGGCTGCAAAATGCCTCCCCCGTCCATCGGAAGGAGCAAGTGAATCAAGGTGAAGGAAGATCTCTTTTGCATGCATGTATTCGCCACACGTCCTCAGGGACTGCCCAAAGTGGAACCAGGTGTCCGGGTCGGCGGGGGGCTTCAGCCCGTTGATGCTGATGCCTTTCCCGTACCATGTCTTTGCAACCTCCGCATTGTTTAGCATCCGGTAGCAATCGGCCAGCAGGAACATGGCCTCCCTTTGCGATTTGGGTCCTCCTTTTGAAACCTCTTTCTGCAGCAGGACGATCGCCTTTGAATAATTGAAGAGTTCGATCTCCGCCCTGACCTCACGGATCCCGTTCTGGGCTTTTCCATGCAATGCGGCAAAAAGAAAGATAAGAATACAGAGTGAACGGTATGACATCTGACGGATCATGTTAAAAATATCTTGGTGTCAACATCCTGTCCTTGTGAAACAGGTCGAATTCATATCCCAGCCTGATTTCATGCGACCCCTGGTTGTAGGACCTGAGCGAATTGAACCAGAGATCGTAGGAATACCCGAAAGAAAAGCCATTGCCGATGTTGATGGCCATCATGCAGATCACGGCATTCCCGGTACGGTAGGCCACCCCCAGCGTCAGAAGGTTTTTGATCTGCAGGCTGGCGTTGAAATCGGCCTGGACGGGGGTGTTTGGAATGTATTTTACCAGCAGGGATGGGATCAGTTCAAAGTTGTTTCCGAGCGGGATGGCACCTCCGGCTATCCCGTAATAGTTCCGTTGCAGCCGGGTGAAGCTGGTTTTGTCTCCCGGGACGGTGCTTGAAACGATGACCTGGTTTTGGAAAAGATGTTTGGCAGAGAGTCCAAGGTAAAATCTTTTTCCATAATAGTAACTTCCGAAATCGGCGTCGGGAACCATCCGGTTGGTCACATTCCCGGTGAGCAGGGGGTCGCCGGCATCCTTGGGGTTCAGCATCGACCAGTTGATATCCATGTATTTGAACCCGGCCTGGATGCCGAAACAGAGGGTGGTCGACGGGAAGAGGATGCGGTAGGCGAAAGCGGCAAGGGCCCCGTAATCAACCGACGGTCCGAGTTCGTCGCGGTAGGTATAAAGGCCGAGGCCGATGTGCGGGTTGTGAAGGGGAGTATGTGCGTTGAAAGCAAAGGTGCGTGGTGCGCCAGGCATACCCGTCCACTGGAACCTGCTGATCAGGTCAGCCGAAAACCTCCCGCTGCTGCCGGCATAAGCCGGGTTGATGGCCAGCTTGTTGTAAGCGTACTGCGAAAAGAGCGGGTCCTGCTGGGCGTTGGAAGACCAGGCCAGGGCAACCAGCAGGAGGCAGCACAGGTGCCTGAGGCAATAAACCGGATGATTCAACCGTGTCATGTTCTGTTCATTTGCTGGTTATTTATCTCCTCCCCTTAACAGTACCCAACCCGAATAGCTCCCGCCACCGGTGACCGATAAAAGATAGTAATAGGTTCCGTCGGGCACCATTTTCCCCTGGAGGTTCGATCCTTTCCACACGGCGGAGGTGTTGTTGTAGTTTTCAATTTCATTGATCTTGTCTCCCCAACGGTCAAAGATGATGACCTTGTTGAGAGGGAAATTCTCAATGCAATCGATGATCCATGTATCGTTGATCCCGTCGCCGTTGGGTGTGAATACGTTGTGGATGATGATGCAGTTCTCCTCCGTCGGGACTGGTTTTGCCGTCACAGCAACTCTAACGCTGTCGACCCCTGTGCACCCGGTTGCCTGGTCGCTCACCTGTAGCAGGAAGGTGACAGGCAGGCTCAGCGGGAGGGTTTCAGGGTTCTGTGAGGCCGGGTCGGTGAGCAATGCGGCAGGTTGCCACTGGTACCTGTAGTCACCGGAGCCACCCGAAGCATACCCGGTAAGTCCTGTCGCAGTGCCATACGGGATGGTTTGTCCGGCACCCGCATCTGCTGCGACCGGCTGGCGGATAAGGAGATGGGTGTGGCCCGTTACGGTATCATCAGAACACGATCCTGTCCCGGCAACACGGATGGTCAGGGTTACCCTGCCGGTTTCGCCGGGTGAGGGGGAGTAGAGAGGAACCAGTTGGTTTGACCCGTCGAGCGTTCCCTGGCCACTGGAGCTCCACAGGATGCTGCTGTAATTCAATGCCGATGCCCCGGCAATGGCCATGCTGCTGCCCTGGCAGGTTGCCTCATCCGGGCCTGCCTGCACCGAAGGTGGCACGGCAAATGAAAGCACCAGGGTATCGTCGGATTGGGGACAGGCTCCCTGCCCGAATGCATGCAGGATCAACCTGGAATGTCCGGACCCGGTATCGGAAGCGCCTGGCGTGTATATGGGGTGAAGGACATGGATGTCGCTGAAGGTGCCGTTCCCGGAAGTTTCCCACAACAGAGTGCTGAAATTTTGCGCCTCCGAACCGGAGATCATTAACGGGGTTGCTCCGCAGGTTGTCCGGTCGGGACCGGCGTCGGCTGTGGCATGTTTGCCCAGGCTCAGCGTGGTACTGTCCGTTTTGACTGGACAAACAGGAGAACCTGTTGCGGCAAGGGTGAAATATACCCTCCCGGCAGAAAGGTCCTGCGGACCTGGCGTGTATACCGGGTGCAGGGCTGCCGGGTCACTGAAACTCCCGGCCCCGGTTGTTGACCATATCAGGGATAGATAACCCGATGCGGCGGAGCCCGAAAGAATCACCGGGGAAAGGCCGCAGGAGAGGATTCCCGGGCCTGCGTCTGCCGAAGGTGACGGAACAAGGTGCAGGGTCATTTCGGAAACGATGCCGGGGCAGGGAGATATCCCGTATGCGGTCAGGGACAGCACCACGCTCCCGGTCTCGCCGGGCCCGGGTGTATAGGTTGGGTAAAGGGTTGTGGCGTTGGCCAGTGTACCGCTTCCCCCTGCCTGCCACCGGATGTGGCTGTAGCCCGATGCCGTTGCGTGGAGCACGGTAAACGGGATGTTTTCACAGATCGTGCTGTCGGGGCCGGCCGAAGCGGAAGGAGGGAGGCTGACCGTTACCGGGAAAGGCGGTGACGGCGGGCCGGAACCGCACGGGTTGCTGCCATAGACCATGAAATTCCCGGAGGTGGCGCCAGCCGGGAAATCGACGGTAATGATATTTGTTCCCGCACCGGCAGTAATGATCACCCCGGCGGGCACGGACCAGGTGTAACCTGTTGTTGAAGCCATATGTGGAACTGCATATTGAATCCCGGTGGTACCGGTGCAGACTGAATCAGTCCCGCTGATCCCACCGGCCGTATCGGGCGGTGGGATCACCGAAACCCGGATTACAGACGGAGTGATGCCGGCACAACCGCCGGGATTGGTATAGTTCACTGATACGGATTGCCCGTTTCCCGTATTCCAGGCAACCGTGATCGCACTGGTACCGAAGCCTCCCGTGATGGTTCCTCCCGCTGATACATTCCACTGGTAGTTCAGCTTTCCGCTGTCTGTAATGTAAAGGTTTCCAGTTGTGCCCGCGCAGACAAGGACAGGTCCGCTGAGCGAAGGCACCGGGACGGGAAGAACCGTGGCCGTCACCGGAACCCTTGCACTGCTTATGCAACCGCTGGCAGGATTCCTTGAACCGGCATAATAGGTGGTGGTATTCAGAAGAACCGGCGTGGTGAAAACGGTATCTCCGCTCAACAGCGGACTGCCGCCGGTCGCCACGTCATACCAGTCGGCCGTTGCGGGTGCCTGCACGGTGGCATGAAGCACCAGGGTTCCCGGGCCGCACCGGCTTGCGCCTGTGCCGGTTGGCACGGCCGGTCCAAGGGTGAACAAAGTTGTAAAAGCCGTCGTGCTGGTGCTTCCATACCACCAGGTGTTGATCATTTTATCGTGGCAGTCGCCGCTGTTCAACCCCCAGGGATGGCAACCCGTGTAGCCCGGGATCGACCCGGGACTGCATCCCGCCAGGTTGGCAGCCTGGGGGGCCACGGGACAGATGGAGGTCGTCGTAATCTCCCGGTCGTCCCAGTAGGTAAGCGGTGTCATCATGGAAGTATTTACCGGCCGGATGAGTGCGATCAGAAAACCGTCCATGTTTTGTTCCTGGTCCCAGACGGGAAGATTGGTGAGCCCGTTCACGAAGGTGACCGATACATTGATGAGTGTACCGTCGGGGACCGGGTTCCCGAGGCCGTCGAGTCCGTTCCACGGGATGGTGTTCGTCCCGGCGACGACATTGGCAAAGAAATTAACCGTGGTGGCCGGCGCACCATACGGCATGGTGATCACCACACTCACCTGCCCGGATTTATTCACGTCGACGATGATGTTTTTGTGACTGCTGCAGGGAGGATAGGCCGGGTCGGGAACCATGTAGGGGGTGGAAGTGACTTGCCCGTAAACTCCGCTGGGATATACCGTGGAATCCGGATTGTTCAGAAATACCTTGTATTGTGCAATAGCGGGAAAGGTTGTAAAAGTATTGGTGTTCTTCGATTGCCGGTCCGAGTCGAAATTCCCGGTGTTCAGGCATCCGAAGGGATTGCAGAAAATGGTAACCGCACCCACCCTTGCATTGCTGAAGGCGAGCCTGGTCACGATGCCATCATCTGAATAGATATAAAAGCGGCCGTTGAACATCATATTCGTATTCAGATCAGCATATACCTGCCATGACTGCGACCAGACCCTCCCGTTCTTCATGTCCGCTGCGACGGCCGGTGTATGTTGCCCTGACACTACCTGGAAATCCCACAGGTTGACAACTAAGCTCACCTGGGCTGTATTTGACAATTCAAAATAGTAATTACCCGTATCGGCCACACTGGTGACGGTATAGGAAAGTGGCGTGTATCCGCCATTTGCCGGGAACGGACCTGCGGATGCCTGGCTATAGTACCTGATATAACCAGGTTGGCCTGGTGTATTGGGGATGGAGCCGCTCATCGCGATCGTTCCATCGGGTTTCCGGAGATTGTAAGTGTAGTAGTTGGAAACCCCGCTCAGCCCAAAAAGGATCGATTCCCCCGGGTTTTTAACATGGATGTAAAGCCGGTAATTCGGTGCACAGTTGACGATGCCGAAAAGCGTGTAATCGCCGTATGGTTGGTTGTCAAGATAGAGCCCGGCCTGCGAAATGACCGAGTCCGTCATCAGTTGTTTCGACCCTTCGCCGTAACTGCACAACCCGGTCATGAGCATGAAGAAAAACAGGATGGCGGATTTCCCGGATGGCATAAAGCGGCGTATTACAGGACCTGGTCATGAATCCTTTTTCAAATATACGGAAAGGCAGGGAAAAACGAAAAATGAATATCGAATATCGAATAACGAATAACGAATATCGAAAATATCCAACCCATCCATCCATTAAATTTTCAAATCCCCAAATCCCCAAATCCCCAAATCCCCAAATCCCCAAATCCCCACATCCTCAAATCCCCACATCCCCTCCCTTTGGAAGTCTGCCGCCCTTTTTCTACCTTTGCTGTTCCAAAACTAACAGATCTATGAGCAATTTTATCGGTATACGGCACGAGGATAAATACAAACTTGAACGAAGGGCCCCGCTTACACCCAAGCATGTGGCCCGGCTGGTGAAACAGAAAAAACTGGACATTATCGTACAGACTTCGGACAAAAGGATCTTTACCGATGAAGAATATGTTCTTGCCGGGGCTAAAATTGCAAAGGACCTGAAAAAATGCTCCGTGATCTTTGGTGTCAAGGAGATGCCGGAATCATTTTTTGAAGCGCAGAAGACCTATGTTTTCTTTTCGCATGTCGTCAAGGGACAACCCTACAACATGCCCATGCTCCGCCGGATGATGGAGCTGAAGTGCAACCTCATCGAATATGAAAAGGTGGTCGACGAGCAGGGCAAGCGCCTCATCTTTTTCGGCAGGTATGCCGGTATGGCCGGGATGATCAATTCATTGTGGTCGCTCGGGCTGCGGCTGAAGGAGTCGGGATTTAACTCGAACCTCGCGCGGCTGAAACAGGCACATCACTATAACACGCTCCGCGAAGCCAAGGATGATATTTCTGCGATCGGCCAGCTGATCGCCGAAAACGGGATCCCGCACGAACTGAGGCCTTTCGTCATCGGTATTACCGGGTATGGCAATGTTTCACAGGGGGTGCAGGAGATCCTCGGCCTGTTGCCGGTGAAAGAGATCTCGCCCGAAAAGCTGGTAGACCTGCACCGCCGTAAAAAATTGCCCGACAACCTCGTTTACAAGGTGATCTTCAAGGAGGAGGACCTGTTCGAACATGTTGACGGCGAACCTTTCGACCTGCACGATTATTATGCCAACCCGCAAAGCTACCGCAGCAAGTTTGAAGGATACCTGCCCCACCTATCCATGCTGATCAATTGTATCTATTGGGACAAGCGTTACCCGCGACTGGTGACAAAGGCAAACCTTAAAAAACTGTTTGCGCGGGAAAACCCGAGGCTGACAGTAATCGGGGATATCAGCTGCGATGTCGACGGATCGGTGGAATGTACCGTGAAACCTACCGAAATTGACGACCCGGTTTACATCTATCATCCCGAAACCGGCACCATCACGATGGGGCACCATGGCGATGGTGTGCTTGTGATGGCCGTGGATATCCTCCCCGCTGAACTGCCGCGCGACTCATCCGACGGCTTTGCAGATGTGCTGGTCAACTTTGTCAAACCGATCGCCGATGCCGACTTTGAAGAACATTTCGACGATCTCGATCTTCCGAAACCGATCAAAAAGGCCCTCATCCTCCACAAGGGGGAGCTGACGCCCGATTTTAAATACCTTGAAGAATTTGTTAAATAATAGGCTCATTTCTGCTGTAACCAACGTTTAAAACTCATTCCAAATGAAAAAGATACTGATCCTGGGTTCGGGGCTAGTTGCAAAGCCCATCATCCAATACCTCCTTGCCGAAAACCACCGGGTCACGGTTGCGTCAAACACCCCCGACCGCTCCGATGCCATGATTGCGGGACATGTCCACGGTGTCTCCCTTTTCTGGGAGGCGGGAGATGAACCTTCGCTCGACATTATGGTTTCAGAGCACGATATCGTGGTCAGCCTGCTGCCCTATGTATTCCATGTCATGGTGGCAGGGCATTGCATCGCACATAAAAAGGACCTGGTGACCTCCTCCTATGTCAAGCCGGAGATGCGCGCACTGGATGCCGCGGCAAAAGAGGCAGGCATCATCCTGCTCAACGAAATGGGTCTCGACCCGGGCATTGATCACATGTCGGCTATGCGGATCATCGACCACGTTCACGAACGCGAAGGCGCCATCCTTGAATTTTATTCGATCTGCGGCGCCCTGCCGGCCCCGGAAGCTGCCGGCAACCCGTTCCGGTACAAATTCTCATGGAGCCCGAAGGGGGTGGTCCTTGCCGGGAACAATGATGCCGTATACCTGAAACATGGCGAAATCGTGGAGGTTCCCACCCGCGATCTTTTTAAAAACCCGTTCCATGTCGAATTCCCGGGAGTGGGCGACCTGGAGGTTTACCCCAACCGCGATTCCATTGCCTACAAGGAGATTTACGGCATACCCGAAGCCATGACCATGTTCAGGGGTACCTTCAGGTACCGCGGCTGGTGCGAAACACTCGACCTGATGAAGCAGCTATGCCTGATTTCTCCCGAAAAATATGACATGACCGGTATGACCTTCGCCGACATGGTATTGTACCAGGTAAAAGGTGGTAAATCGGCCCCGGGCACCGTAAGGCAGCAGGCGGCGAGGTTTGCAGGCATCGAGACCGGCAGTTATGCCCTCGGCGCCATCAGCTGGCTGGGGTTGTTTGATGAGGTTCCCATGAATCGTACCGTGGATTCGACCTTCGAAGTGACCTCCGACCTGATGATTGAAAAAATGGCCCTGGGCCAGTCCGAACGCGACATGGTGGCCATGCAGCACACCTTCCTGGCTGCGTTTTCCGACGGCCGCAAAGAGGTGATCCGCTCCCGGATGCTCGATTTCGGCACCCTCGACACCGACACCTCCATCGCACGCACCGTGGCCCTTCCCGCCGCCATCGGCGTGGAGTTGATCCTCAACGGACAGATCGCGGTCAAAGGGGTCCATGTTCCCGTAATTCCCGAAATCTACAACCCGGTACTCGACAAACTCGAAGCAATGGGTATCAAAATGGTCGAAGAATACGGCCTCCCTGCAACCGAAATGATAAAATAGCGTCAAATCCTCAAATTTCCACATTCTCAAATTCCCATATCCTCAAATCTTCAAATTTTCAAATTTTCAAATTCTCAAATTTCCACATCCTCAAATTCTTAATATTTTATGGGAATCGGCGAAATCATCGTAATTGTCATTGTCATCATTGTTTTTTATTCTGTTTTCACCATGCGAAAAAAGCCTGCCGGCCAGGAAAAATCATCCGGAACGGATCCGGGCGCGGGACAGGACAGGACAACAGGAACTGGAAATCAAAGCAATGCCGAAACCCACCGGAAAGCCGGCTATGCCAAATGGGTAGGAGGTGGCCTGGGTTGGGTTTTTGGCGGTCCGATCGGGGCCATCCTGGGGGTTGCCCTTGGAACGATGTTCGACGGGATGAACACGGGAACAATATCTTACCGGGGGACACCCCGCGGTGATTTTGCCATGAGCCTGCTGGTCCTTTCGGCAGCTGTGATGAAGGCCGATCAGAAGGTGGTAAAGGCCGAACTTGAATTTGTCCGGAATTTCTTCGTCAGCCAGTTCGGTTCTGAAGAGGGCGGCAGGCTGATTTCGATGCTGCGCGAAATCCTGAAGCAGGATATCGATGTCAGGCAGGTAAGCATCCAGGTGGGCCAGTACACCGATTATGCCGTCAAACTTCAGTTGGTGCATTACCTTTTCGGCATCGCGGCGGCCGACGGACAATACCATCCCGACGAGGTCGCCATGATCGAATCAATTGCCTCCTACATGGGAATCCCTGCATCGGAGTTTGCCTCCATCAGGGCCATGTTCATGAAAAATGTCAACTGGGCCTATGATGTCCTGGAGATCACAACCGGGGCTACGGATGAAGAGGTTAAAAGGGCCTATCGTGAGATGGCTAAAAAGCATCATCCCGACAAGGTTGCCCATCTTGGCGATGACATCCGCCAGGCAGCCACGGCCAAGTTCCAGGAGATCAGCCTTGCCTGGGAGGAGATCAAAAAAAAGCGCGGGATCATCTGAAAGAACCCTCCTTCCTGAAAAGGTGAAGGGCTGTAAGAGAACTTACAGCCCATTCACTCAATCAACAAAAACAAAACAAACAGACTTATCAACTTTTAATCAGTCATTGTCAAAACTGGGTTCCTTGCAGAGACCCCAGGTCTTTACCTGTTGACCACAAGCCGGCGTACCGCCGTTTTGCCGTCAGCTTCGCACCGGATAAAATAAATTCCCACAGGTGAATTGGTCAGGTCAAAGGAATACGCTCCCGACCCGGAATAATTTGCCGATGATATGTTTTTTCCCGAAATGTCGAGAATGGTCACCCTGATTTCACAGTCACTGAGATTCCCCACGTCCAGCCTGAACAGCCCGGTGGAAGGATTCGGGTATACCTGCAGCCGGGAAAGGGATTGTTCACTCACACCAACCGATGAAGCGGACTGCGTTACCGTTACCATTTGCTGCGGTAACCCGGTAACGGTCGTGGTAATGGTCGCCACCCTGACGACATTCAGCGGGTTGGCGGTATAGGTGGCCGTCAGAGTGCCGTTTCCGCTGCCGGAAGCGGGTACCGTGCACCAGTCAGCACTGCTTATCGATGTCCAGGTTGTATTTGATGTAACGGAAAAGGAGGTGGTACCGGCGGCGGATGTGACATTCTGGTTCGCCGGCCCGACGGTAAGAGTGGGTGCAGCTCCTGCCTGTGTCACCGTGACGGTCTGATCGGGTAAACCGGAAACAGTCACGGTAATGTTGGCGACGCGTTGCGTTACGGAGGTATTTACGGTATAATTCGCCGTGATTGTTCCGTTGTTGGTCCCGCCTGCATTGACGGTACACCAACCGGTGTTGCTGGTTGAAGTCCAGGATGAGTTGGAGGTCACTGTGAAGGTCGTTGAACCAGCGGTAGCAGTGACATTCCGGTTGGATGGGGTCACGGCCAGCGTCGGGACAAACCCGGAAGCGGTGAAGGTCGCGATCATTCCCATCGCCGCATGCGGTGTACAAACATAGTTGTAAGTGCCTGCAACGGTAACAGGGTATTCATACGAAGTATTGGTGCTGTTGATTTGATGATCCCAGGGAGCAGCGCCTGCGGGTATTACGCCCGAAGTGGTTGTGTGCGAACCGGCGCTCCAGACCCATCTCATGGTATCGCCTACTGAAACATTCAGGGATGACGGATTGAAAAAATAATTTCCAACGGTTACCACATGTTTTACGGCGAATGACGATATGCTGATGAACAGCACTAAAGACATGACAAGTGGTGCTATGAACAGGGTAGACTTTTTCATAATGTTAGATGAATATATAAAGTAAATTATAATGAGACTAAATAAGCGCAAATATACAACAATATTCCTGCGGTGTCAAGGGTGTTTGGAAATATTTTTTGCATGGATGGAATGTTGATCTGAAGTGCCCGTCGGCCATTGCGCTGAGGGTGCCGGGCTCATTGTTCACGAAATAGTTTATTTTTGAAGATAAATATTCACTTATGAAGCGATTGTATCTGTTATTACTTTTCCAGGCGCTGCTTGGAACCGGCCGCGGATGGGCCCAGGAGGCTGCAGGAAAGCCGGCCGAAATGGAAACCGACCCGGTGATCCTTGCGAAGATCGGGCAGTGGCAGGATCTTAAATTCGGACTGCTGATGCATTGGGGCACCTACAGCCAGTGGGGCATCGTCGAATCCTGGTCCCTCTGTTCGGAAGATGAGGACTGGTGCAGGCGTAAAAGCAAAAATTATGTGGATTACTGCCGTGAATACACTGCGCTGAAGAGCACCTTCAACCCTGTGAAGTTTGACCCTGAAAAATGGGCCGCCGCTGCAAGGTATGCCGGTATGAAGTATGTGATCTTCACCACGAAGCACCACGATGGTTTTTGCATGTTCGACACGAAACAGACCGATTACCGTATCACCGATCCCGGTTGCCCTTTTCATACAAATCCAAAGGCCAACGTGGCCCTGGAGATATTTAACGCATTCAGGGAAAAGGGTTTCTGGACGGGGGCCTATTTTTCAAAACCCGACTGGCACTGCAACGACTACTGGGCGGAGGAATGGGCCACGCCGAACCGGAATGTCAACTACAGTATCGCAAAATACCCGCAGCGATGGCAGAAGTACTGCGATTTTACCTATAACCAGATCAAAGAATTGATGAACGCGTACGGGAAAGTTGACATTCTCTGGCTCGACGGCGGTTGGGTGGACCCAAAGAACGGCCAGGATATCAATATGCCTGAAATTGCAGCGATGGCCCGCGGCTACCAGCGCGACCTGCTTATCGTCGACCGAACCGTGACTGGCAAATACGAGAATTACCGCACCCCCGAACAGCAGATCCCCGACAAATTGCTTGATTATCCCTGGGAAACCTGTATGACCATGGCAACCTCCTGGTCGTATGTCCCGGGTGATATTTACAAACCCACCAACAAGATCATCCACATGCTGGTGGATATCGTGTGCAAGGGCGGAAATTACCTGCTCAACATCGGGCCCTCTCCCGAAGGAGAATGGGCCGACACCGCTTACGCTCGTCTCCGTGAGATCGGCAACTGGATGTCGGTCAACGGCGTTGCGATCTATGGCTCACGGCCGGTTGAACCTTATAAGTCAGGGAAGGTTTGCTTCACACAGGGAAAGGACGGGACTGTTTATGCCATCTACCTCGCCGAACCCGGGGAAACGCTCATGCCTGCCGCGATTACGGTCAATGGAGTGAAGTTTCCCAAAGGATCATCCGTCGGCCTGCTTGGCAGTAAGACATTTTTGAAATGGAGGGAGGCGCCAAACGGGTCGATGCTGATCACCATCCCTGCGGGTTTGCGGAAAAAGCCTCCCTGCAGCCATGCCTGGTGCTTCATGATCAAAAAGTAATTTCTGCTTCTTAATTTGTAATCATTTCAACTTGAAATTGCGGGCTAAATCGATTCTCATCCTGCTGAGTGATTCCTCCAGGGTTCCCATTGTTCAGCAGTAATTTTTGACGAATTACGAATTACTATTTACGAATGACAAATGACGAATGATGGTTGACGGATTATTAGCACTTTACAATCGTAAATCGTAAATCGTAAATCGTAATTTCATTTGCCACTCGTCATTTCTTAATCATGAAACCTCCATGCGATGCCGAACTTAAAGGCCGCATCCTGCATGGGGTAGGTGGGGGTTGTATAATAATCGCGGGTCATGAAACCTGCATTGTAATGGGTATAGGCAACAAAGAACCGGGCCCGCTGGATTTTCAGGTTGATGAATACATCCATATACAGGTAATTGCCGATCTCCCGGCGGTCCTGCAGGTAAAACGACCGGATGGCGGGATTGTAGTTGTCGGCGTAATAGGAGGAGTTATAGAAAAAGGTCAGACCGGGCTGCAACACTGCAGCCCCGTGAAAAAGGGGCTGGGTCAGGTAGAATGCGACGTTCCCCATGAATGCCGGCAGCCGCAGCACGGTGGTTCCCTGGACAGTCTGGTAAGCAAGTTGCGCCTTGATCTTGATCACGGAGATATCAAGATTTGTATTGAGGTAAACGATCATATGCTCGAAGCCTTTGGTGAATTGCCGTGGCTGTGAGCTGGTATCAAGATAAACGAAGTTGGTGATCCGGCTGAGATTGACCCCGGTTTCAAGAAACTTCCAGGCAAAGTTGAATCCTGCGGAGAGGATTCCCTGTTTCTGCCAGGTGGTATCCCAGTGAAAGCTGTTCCCGCTGTAATGTTCATAGAACCACCCCGGTTTCTGGTAGATATAATTGGCTGTAATGGTGATGGTTCCCAGGTTCCTTTCCTGGCTGCCCAGGATGGAGGTGAGTTTGACCCTCAGGCTTTTATCCCCCTCGTTGTAGCTTCCGAGCACATAATCGCCGCGACCCTGGAGCTTCAGGCTCGGGAAGGGGGTGAAATCAATCTCCGCATGGGGGATAAACTGGTTGAAAAGATTGGTGACGCCATGGAGGACCACTTTGCTGTACTGGTTCCGGATGCCGGCTTCCAGTTGGACGACCCTGAGCCTGTTTTTCGGGTTGAAGGTAGGGTTTGACCAGGTGAGTTCATTGATGATCTTCGAATTGACGACGGAGTCGTAGGTACGAACGGTATCCAGCACCGGCTTCGGATAAAACCCGCTGTCGGGCATGTTGTCGATATAGTTCTGCGACTGGCGGTCGTATTGGAAGGTATAAGTCAGACGTCCCAGTTCGAACCTTCTCCGGTTATTGAATGATGTGTCCTTTTCATTCCGCGGATGGCGGCTCAGGTTGAAGTAGTGTTTCATGAAGAAACCGGTCTCCCTGATATTGTTCTGTGCCGATTGGAGGTAGACCGGGATTACCTGGCGGTTGCTCTCGGTGTTGTTCTCGAATTCAAATTCATGTTGGATGCCGCCGTTTTCAAAGTTTTTCAACCGGTTGATGGTAAAGTTTGCGATGACCCCGTAGCGTTTGTTTTTGGTGAAGTATTGGGAGGTCACCACGAAATTGATGAGGTTGGTGCGTTGCCTCACGTAGGCCCCCGGGGCATTGGTGGTTCTGAAATCGAAGCCGATGTTGAAGCTCCTGTAGATGTTGCGGCTGAATACGGCGTGGAAATTCTGCTCTTTCTTGGCTCCCTGGGTATAGGTAATCTCCGAGTAGGTTTTATAGACCCGGTAATATTTGACGCTGTCGCTCTGGTAGAGGTAGGGATCGAGGGAATGGATGCCGTAATCGAAGCCATTTTCACGCAGGAAAGGGTAGGGGGAGAGCGGCCTGGAGCTCTGGCCGAAGTTTCCCATCGTGGCGAAAAAATGCGAGTTGCGGTAAAGCTGGTCATAATTCTCGAAGCCGGTGATGGCGGTATCGTTTGGATAGAGTTTCAGGGCACCGAGTTTTTCGAAATCGCTGTAGAAGTAGGAAACGGAGGTTGAGTCGCGGTGTTTCCTGATTGAATCGATGGTGATCCTGTTCAGCCTGGTGCGTTCAATGGCGATGGCAGCTTTCCGTTGGGCTGCGGTATCGGGTTTAACGACCCTTACGGAATCGTGTGCCTGGGAGAAACCGTTGATGGAGAGACCCAGCAGGAGCAGGAGAAGGTAAAGAGGGAGGTGACGGAAATCAGGTTGCATCCGGGGGGTCGCTATTTGAGTATAAAATTACGAAAAAAGGCGGTAGCGGGAGGGAAGAGGGCAAAAAAAAACCCAGCGGTTAGGCTGGGTTTAAAAAAGATCGGCGACGACATACTCTCCCACAAAAACTGCAGTACCATCTGCGCAAGTGGGCTTAACGACTCTGTTCGGAAAGGGA
>CAIMWF010000115.1 GCA_903845055.1 uncultured Bacteroidales bacterium
CAGGTCGCTTGAATTCTCACTCAAAGGACTTGAAATAGATAAAAATGACGCAGCCCTCCTGTATAATGCCGGGATTACCTATAGCAACCTCGGGCAGGTAAAGCTTGGAAAAGAATATATGGAAAAGGCTGTAAAAATTGATCCCACATTAAAACGCAACTGATCCATGAAGCAAAAACGGGTATCTGCAACTGCTCCTCGGAAAAACACCGTTCCCTCCGGTAAATTGAAAAAGGCCGGTCCCGGGATACAGGGTACTTCATTTTCCAGGATCATGGTGGTTGCAGCTATTCTCGTTGTTACCTTCCTCGCATTTTTCCCCTCGCTTCATAACGGCCTGATGAAATTCTGGGATGACCAGGATTATGTGACCAACAACCCCCTGGTCAGGATCCTCTCGGCAGGAAATATCTTCAGGATATTCAGGGAGGATAAAGGGATGTATGCCAATTACCATCCCCTCACGACGATTTCACTTGCCGTAAATTACTTTTTTTCGGGTGATGATCCTTTCGGGTATCATTTCACCAACCTCATCCTTCACTTGCTGAATACCCTGCTGGCATTTATTTTCATCTACCTGCTGTCGAAGAGGAACCTGGTAACAGCCGCGGTGGCCGCGCTTTTGTTCGGTCTTACCCCTGTTCATGTTGAGTCGGTTGCCTGGGTCTCCGAGCGCAAGGACCTGCTCTATACCTTTTTCTTCCTTGCTTCAGTAATAGCCTACCAGCAATACCTTGACAGAGAGGAATGGAAACTGTATGTCCTTTCACTTTTTTTGTTCCTTTGTTCACTGCTGTCGAAGGCCATGGCGGCAAGCCTTCCGCTGGTATTGATCCTGGTCGGGTACATGCAGTCAAAACAATGGAGCTGGAAACTGCTCCCCGACAAGATTCCCTATTTGATCCTTGCCCTCCTCCTGGGGTACTACGCGGTGAAGGTCCAATCGGAGGGAGAGGCTATTACAGAGGCGCTTCCTGTTATCAGGAGGTTATTCCATGCCGGCTATGGCTTTGCGGTTTATTTCCCGTTGATATTGTTCCCGTTTTCATTGGCGGCGTTTTATCCCTATCCATATCCCCTTATCCAGGGGCACTGGATCACCCTCCCCCTGCCCCCGGTTTTTTATATGACCATGTTGGTAACAATCACCCTCCTGGGATTTGCAGGATATGCTATCGCTTCAGGGAGAAAGAATCTCCGCGTTGCCGGATTCGGCATCCTGTTTTATGCTGCAACCATTGCACTGGTGCTCCAGTTTATCCCGGTAGGCCGTGCCATCATGGCCGACCGGTATGCCTATATCCCGTCGCTCGGGTTGTTTTTAATATTGGGATATTTTGCGGAGATCCTTTACCGTAAAGAAACATGGAGAATTCCCTTGCTGGTGGTTATCGGGCTGTATGCCGGATTTTTATTCTTCAGGACCAGGGAGCAGACCCGTGTCTGGGAAAATGATGAGACCCTCTGGAACAAGGAGATCAGTACCTTCCCGTCCGACAGCCGTATTGCCATTGCCTACACGAACCGGGCCCAGTACAGGTTGTCAGCAGGGAACACAAATGGTGCACTTGGGGACCTGATGCAGGTTGCCGCATGGAACCCGAAGGACGATGAAGCACTGGAGAGTATCGGTAAGATTTACGGAAAAGAACTGAACGATATTGACAATTCGCTCAGGTATTTTACGCAGGCTTACAAGGCAAATCCCCGGAATATCGAGGTCATCAAAGATCTTGCGACTGTATATGGCATCAGGGGAGAATTGCAAACCAGCCTGGATTATTCGCTAAAAGGGCTGGAGATAAAGGGCAATGATCCCTTCCTGTTATACAACGCCGGGATTACCTACAGCAACCTCGGGCAGGTGAAGCTTGGCAAAGATTACATGGACAGGGCTATAAAAACTG
>CAIMWF010000116.1 GCA_903845055.1 uncultured Bacteroidales bacterium
CAACCGCATCGATGTGATCAACTTTGTAGGTCAGACGGTTTACACCAACAGCAATGTTGATGCGAAAGCCACGAAGATCGATGTTTCGATCATGAAGACAGGCGTATACTTTGTGAAGGTTTCGACCAGCGAAGGTTTACGCACGGTCAAGATCACGGTAACCCACTAATCCCTGACGGGAATCTTTAAAAAGGCCGGTGCATCTGCACCGGCCTTTTTTTGTGCCCCGCCCCATCCCAGGCCCATCCCCAAACAGGGAAGGGGGAACAAGTCCCTCCCTTTTTGGGGAGGGATTTAGGGAGGGGCTTTTGGGGAGGGATTCAGGGAGGGGTATCCGGAATCTATTCTTATCTTTGCACCATCTATGGTTTCAATCAACAATCTATCCATTCAGTTCGGCGGAGAGTCGCTGTTTGATCATGTCTCCTTCATTATCAATGACAAGGACCGCATTGGCCTTGTAGGCAAGAACGGGGCCGGTAAATCAACATTGCTTAAGATCATCAAAGGACTTCAGAAGGCCGACGAGGGGGATATCATCACACCCGAAAGTTATTCCATCGGATACCTCCCGCAGGAGATGGAGACCCAAAGCGAGCGAACGGTCATAGAAGAGGCCATGAATGCCTTTTCGGAGGTGGTTCTCCTGGAAGGCAGAATTGCAGCTTTTGAGAAGGAGATCGGCATCCGCACCGATTACGAATCAGACAGCTACCAGCACCTCATCCGTAAGCATTCTGAAGCGATTGAGCGCTATCACCTGATCGGGGGCCAGGCTGTCCATGTGAATATTGAAAAGGTACTCACCGGGCTTGGTTTTGAACGCGAGGAGTTCGACAGGATAATGTCGACCTTCAGCAGCGGCTGGCAGATGCGTGTCGAGATTGCCAAGATCCTGCTGCAGCAGCATGATGTGATCCTGCTGGATGAGCCAACCAACCACCTTGATATCGATTCCATTCAATGGCTCGAAGAATTCCTGGCCGGTTTCAAGGGCGCAGTCGTGCTGGTATCGCATGACCGTGCATTCCTGGACAATGTGACGAAACGGTCGATCGAGATTTCACTCGGCAAAATATATGATTACAAGGCCAATTATTCGGAATATGTGCTGATGCGCGAGGAGCGGATGGAAAGCCAGCTTGCCACGCACAACAACCAGCAGCGGCAGATAAAACAGATTGAACGGTTCGTCGAACGGTTCAGGTCGAAGGCCACCAAGGCAAAGCAGGTACAGTCGCGGATCAAACTGCTCGAAAAGATCGACCTGGTGGAAGTTGACCTGGTTGACGAATCGGGGATCAGGTTCAGGTTTCCGCCGGCTCCCCATTCAGGGAAAATCATCCTCGAAGGAAAAAATATCTGCAAGGATTACCCCCAGAAACGGGTGTTGAACGACCTCTCTTTTTCGGTCATCAAACACGACAGGATTGCCTTTGTCGGGAAGAACGGGGAGGGGAAAAGTACCCTTTCGAAGGTGATCACCGGGCTGGTCGATTACACCGGCGACCTGAAATTCGGGCACAACGTCGTGATCGGGTATTATGCCCAGAACCAGAGCGATTACCTTGATCCTGAACAAACGGTCTTCAAGACCATTGACGACATCGCTGTAGGCGATATCCGAACCCGGATCAAAGGGATCCTGGGAGGGTTTCTTTTCAGCGGCGATGACATTGAGAAGAAGGTGAAGGTGCTGTCGGGCGGAGAAAAGTCACGGTTGTCTCTTGCAAAGTTGTTGCTGACTCCCGCAAACCTGCTCATCCTTGATGAACCTACCAACCACCTCGATATGCGGTCCAAGGATGTATTGAAAAGTGCGCTCCTGCAATACAACGGCACCCTCATCATCGTATCGCACGACCGGGATTTCCTGCAAGGGCTGACCAACCGTGTTTTCGAGTTCAGGCATGGCGTTATCAAGGAATACCTTGGCGATATTTATGATTTCCTGGAACAACGGCGGCTCCGGACACTCAGTGAACTGGAGGCAAGCCAGCAGAAGGCTGCTTTACAAAGTGCCGATGGTGAGCAGGTTTCCAGGAATAAGCTGGATTGGGAAAAGCGGAAGGAGAACGAAAAGGATATCCGGAAGGTGAAAACCCAGATTTTGAAATGTGAATCGGAGATTGAACGCCTGGAGGCAGAACTGAAGGAGAAGGAGCAGATGCTCGGAAACCCTGAAAAACACCAGAAACAGGTCCAGGATGGAAGCCTGTATAAATTGTACGAGGAGGTGAAAAATGCCCTTGCCCGGGAAATGAAAAGGTGGGAGGAACTTAATTACGAACTCGAGATACTGGAAGGATAACTATTTCTCCCTGCCAAGCATTTCCTTCATCAGGCCGTTCACCGCGCCGGATTGTTCATCACTGAAAGAGAAAGAGGACAGGATTTCCAGGGCCTTCGCATGGTGAATTTCAATCTCCCTGCGTGTTATTTCATCAATACCCAGCAGCCGGTATATTCCGAGAATTCCCTCTACTTTCTCATTCCCGTTTTTTTCATTGCTGAAAAACAGGTCTTCCAGCGTTGACCGTGTTTCTCCTTTGGCCAGTTCAAAGGCCTTCAGGAAGAGATAGGTTTTTTTATTTGTAAGGATATCACCCCCGATGGCCTTTCCGAATTTGGTGGTATCGCCGAATGCATCCAGGAAATCATCCCGCAACTGGAAAGCAAGGCCGAGTTCAATGCCAAATTCATATATTTTAACTGCAGCTTCGGTGTCTGCCCCGGCCAGCATGGCCCCCAGTTTGAGACTGCAGGCAATCAGAACTGCTGTTTTCAGCCGGATCATAAGCATATAATCGGCAATGGTGATGCCTGACCGGTGTTCATAATCCATGTCGTATTGCTGCCCTTCACAAACCATCCTGGCCGTATCGTTGAACAGGTTCAGTACCTGGGGCAGGAGGGCGGGGGCCGTCATGGCAACATATTCATAGGCGATCACGAACATGGTATCACCCGACAGGATGGCGGTGTTGTTGTTCCATTTCCTGCAAACCGTGTCCTTCCCGCGCCGCAGCAGGGCATTGTCCATGATGTCATCATGGAGCAGCGTGAAATTGTGAAAAATCTCAACGCCCATGGCCGGGTAAACCGCATCTTCGATGTTTCCCCCGAACAGGTCGCACGACATGAGCACCAGGACCGGGCGCAGCCGTTTTCCTCCCATTTCGAGCGTATAGGCGATGGGTTCATAGAGCCGGAAAGGTTCACGGTCAAACCGGGTTGTTGAAAATGCATCACCAATGCGTTGCTGAAGTGCCTGGAGGGAGAACATGGCAGTATTTGAAATTTTGAAGAATAAAGGATTAATGGTTGAGTTATTCGCCCAGGTTCAGCAGGTATTGACCATAGCCGCTTTTCAGCAGCGGTCGCGCTATTTCGTTCAGTTGATCCCGTGTAATGAAGTTCATCCGGTAGGCGATTTCTTCAATACACCCGATCTTCAGCCCCTGCCTGTTCTGGACCACTTCAACGAATTGCGAAGCCTGGAGTAATGATTCGAAGGTTCCTGTATCGAGCCAGGCGATTCCGCGGCTCAACACACCCACCTTTAATTTCCCGTGATCGAGGTACCAGCGGTTCACATCGGTGATCTCGTATTCTCCCCTTGGACTGGGTTTGATGTTTTTTGCCACCTCCACAACGGAATTGTCGTAAAAATATAAACCCGGAACGGCAAAATTGGACTTTGGCTTTTGTGGCTTTTCCTCGATGGAAAGCGCGTTGAAATCCCCGTCGAATTCAACGACTCCGTATCGTTCGGGATCGTGCACGTGGTAGGCGAACACCACGCCCCCCGTCGGATCATTGTTTTCCTGGACAAGCTGGGAAAGCCCGTTACCGAAGAAAATATTATCCCCGAGCACCAGCGCAACCTTATCGTTCCCGATAAAGCTTTCACCGATGACAAAGGCCTGCGCCAGCCCGTTCGGGACCACCTGCTCGGCATATGAAAAAGAGCAGCCAAGCGATTTGCCGTCGCCCAGCAGCTGAATGAAATTAGGCAGGTCGTAAGGCGTGGAGATGATCAGTATTTCATTGATCCCCGCCATCATGAGCACCGACAGGGGATAGTAGATCATCGGTTTGTCGTAAATCGGCATCAGTTGTTTACTGACGGCAAGCGTAAGCGGATGCAGCCTCGTGCCGGCTCCCCCGGCTAAGATGATTCCTTTCATGGGGTCATTTTTATTTTTCTTCTTTTTCGCCGATTTCGATCCCGTCGAGATCGACGTCGGCCTGGTCTTCATAGAAGTCGACCAGCGGTTTTTCGAAGCCCTTGGTGGTGCTCCATTTGTCGAGCGTCAAGAGCATCGAAGGCAACACAAACATGTTCAGCAGGCCTGCAACCAGCAAGGTGAATGAGATCAGGAATCCAAGGGCCTGCGTCCCGCCAAAGGTTGAAAGGACGAAAATCCCAAAACCGAAGAAGAGAACGGTGGAAGAGTAGATCATGCTGTAGCCGGTTTCGCGCAAGGCTGAAATAACCGACGACGGGATGTCGTGTCCGGTATGTTTCAGCTGCAGCCGGTATCGCGACAGGAACTGGATGGAATTATCCACCGAGATCCCAAGGGCAATGCTGAATATCAGGATGGTGGAGGGTTTTATCGGGATGCCGGTAAAACCCATCAGGGCGCCGGTCATCAGTTGAGGGATCAGGTTCGGGATCAGGGAGATCAGGATCATGCGCCAGGAGGTGAACAGGAAGGCAAGCAGCATAGCGATCACCACGATGGCCAGGGCAATGCTCTCCCACAGGTTCCTGATCAGGAAATTGGTGCCCTTGAGGAATACCACGCTGGTCCCGGTAAGGGTAACCTTGTATTTTGCAGGACTGAAGATGGAATCGATGGTGGGTTTCAGGCTTTGCTGGATGCTGTCGATCTGCTTGGTGCCTACATTGGCCATCTGGACGCTGATCCGGGTGACCTGGTAGGTGGAGTCGATGAAATTGTTGAGTATCGACCGTTTCTTCGATTTGAAGGTCGGTATGTAATCAGCCATGAAGGCCAGCTCGTTGGAATTGGGCAAGGAATAAAACTGGGGGTCGCCACCATAAAAAGCCTGTTTTGCAGTCTTGATGACCTCGACGATCGACAGCGCTTTGGACAGTTGACGGTAGGTTTTCAGGCTGTCCTGCAACCGGTCGATCTTTCTCAGGGTGGCAAGGTTCATCACCCCTTTTTTCTTCCTGGTATCCACGGTGATTTCGAGGGGCATGATTCCTTTAAAATGCTGTTCAAAGAACATCATATCGGTGTATATCGGATCATGCTTTGAGATATCATCCACCAGTGTACCGCTTGTTTTAAGCCTGGAAGCCCCGATCGCACCAATTACGATACAGGCAAACATGGTGATGTAAATGGGTTTGCGGTAATGCTGAACCCAGATGACCGCCTTGTCGATGAGCGATTTTGCAAGACTTTCTTCGATGTGCTTGGTATACCTGCTCTCGGGTGGCGGCAGGAAACTGAAGAAGATCGGAACCAGGGTAAGCGACAACGCATAGATGAACATGATGCTGATGGAAGCGACCAGTCCGAATTCAACCAGGAGCTTGTTGTTGGTAATGATGAAAGCGGCAAAACCCGTGGCGGTGGCTGCGTTGGTGAGCAGGTTGGCAACCCCGATCCGCTGGATCACCCTCGACAATGCCTTTGCCTGGTTATGATGATGGCTGTATTCGTAATGGTATTTGTTCAGGATGAAGATGCAGTTTTCAACTGCGATGACGATGACCAGCGGTGGGATGATCGAGGTGAGCATGGTGATCTTGTAACCGAATATCCCCATCAGCCCGAGCGCAAAAACGACACTGATCAGGACGATGAGCATGGGAAAAATCACCGCCTTGGCCGACCGGAAAAACAGGTAGAGGAAGAAAGCTGAAACAACCAGGGCAAGCATAACAAACAACCTGAGTTCGTTTTCAAGTTTTTTCGCGATCAGCGTGCGGATGTATGGCAACCCCGAAAAATGCGATTCGATCTTTGTAACAGCCGAAAACCGGTCGACCATGTCTTTGATTTCCCTGATCAACCGGTCACGGTCCTTTGAATTGATCGTTTTCTTATCCAGGGTCACGGCCATCAGGTAGGCCGAGGTTGCTTTGTTGAACAGGAGCCCGTCGTAAAAAGGAAGGGAAAAGATCAGGTTCTTGATGGAGTCGAGCGCATGCTGGTCCCTGGGTTTGTGCGGGGTGATCGGGACGAATTCAAACTTTTTAAGTGAATCGTTTTTAACCAGGTTGTAGATTTTCGTGACCGAGATGATCTCCTCCACGCCCCTGATCCTTTTCAGCGAGTCGGTGAGATCGTATACCGCATTAAAATCGGGAAGATTGAACAAATGCGTATCGGCAATGCCGATGAACATGACCGTTCCATCCTGGCCGAATTGCTTCACAAAATTCTGGTAAACAATGTTTGTCGAATCCTTTGCCGGGAGAATCGAGGCACTCTCGTACTGGATTTTGACAAAGGTTGCCTGATAGGCCATGAAGACCGTTAAAAGCGCGATAACAACGATAAGGGTGATCCTGTTACGTAAGATGGTTCTGACAAGAAAATTCCACACAGTCTTTGATTTAGGAGTGCAAAATTAAGAAAAACCTGATTGAAAATGGAGAATCTCTGGTACCTTTGCAAGATAATAAGGATAAAACAGGTCCCAAATTTCGCTACCTCGCTACCTCACTACCTCGCTACCTCTCAATTCCCTCTTCTATGCATAAAATCCTCTTCATCGATGCTGTCCATCCCCTGATCGGCGAAACGCTGGAGAATCTTGGCTGCCGTTGTGATTATTTCCCGCAATACGGCCGCCGTGATTTCCTGGCGGTGATCGGGCAGTACACCGGGATCGTCATCAGGAGCAAGACCAGGATCGACCGGGAGTTTCTCGACCAGGCCACGCAGCTGAAGTTTATCGGTCGGGTGGGAGCGGGGATGGAGAACATCGATGTGGAATATGCTGAAAGCAGGGGCATCGTATGCCTGAATTCCCCCGAGGGTAACCGCGATGCAGTGGGCGAACACGCCCTGGGGATGCTGCTTTCGCTGATGAACAACCTGAATCGCGCCGACCGCCAGGTGAGGAGCGGGACCTGGCTTCGCGAGGAAAACAGGGGCACGGAGATCAAGGGAAAAACGGTGGGCATCATCGGCTACGGCAATATGGGAAGCGCCTTTGCCCAGCGACTGAAGGGTTTTGAAGCCCGGGTGATCTCCTGGGACAAATACAAACATGGGTATGGCGACGGCAACACCACCGAGGTGAACATCCAGGCCGTTTTTGATGAAAGTGACATCCTGAGCCTGCACCTTCCTCTGACAGGGGAAACGGAGGGGATGGTGGATGAATCATTCCTGAACCGGTTCCGGAAGAGCATCTGGCTGATCAATACGGCGCGTGGCGCCATTGTCAGGACCGCCGGCCTCGCGGCTTCCCTCGCATCCGGCAAGGTGCTCGGGGCCGCCCTTGACGTGCTCGAGTTTGAGGACGCCTCATTTGAAAAACTATCCCACGGCTTTCCTCCTGAAATGGAATACCTCACGCATTCCGACCGCGTTATCCTCACCCCGCACATTGCCGGGTGGACGCACGAATCGAATGTAAAGCTTGCCCGGGTGCTGGCTGATAAGATCAGCCTTCTGCTTCCCATGCTTTAATGCGTTCATTTAGCCATTTGCCAAAAAAGTGTAAATTTGCACCCGCAATCGGTTTGCTCCTGTCTTTATTCCTTTTTTAACCATCATGGTATTTCTTTCAAAGCGATTTAACTGACGGGCGTTTAAACATTATATTCTTAAAATGAGATACGAAAACAAGCTTTTTCACGGCAAAACACTGGCCATTTTATCCGGTGGTGGCGACACGCCTGCAATCAACTCAAGCATCGAGGCCATCCGCAACCGCGCTTCCCTGCTCGGATTTAAAGTTTATGGCATTCTCCAGGGCTGGAAAGGCCTGCTGGGCGACGGCGATGTGGTTGACCTCACCAACCAGCCGTATGACGGTTATTACGGGGGCACGGCATTGCGTTCAAGCCGCACCAACCCCTTCCCCTCGAAAAAAAATCCCGAAAGCCGCGTCCCCCAAGTGCTGCGTAACTTTGAGCGTTACAAGATCGACGTACTCGTCACCATCGGCGGCGATGACACCAATGGCGCGGCCAAAAGACTGTTTGAAACGGAAGGCATCCCGGTGATCGGTTTTCCGAAAACAATCGACAATGATCTGCGGACAAGAACAATTCATACCTTCCAGGGCAAAGACATTGAAGCAGTGCTCTGTCCGGGTTTCCCCTCAGCCGCCAGGTCGATGATGGAATTCACCGCCAGTATTAAAACAACCGCCGAATCCCATTCCCGCATCATCGTGATGGAGGTGATGGGCCGCGACGCAGGCTGGCTGACAGGCACCTGTACCTTTGGCGGCGGATCGCTTGGACTTATTCCCGAATTTGATATCACCAGGGAAAGGAAAGAGGTGTTCTTTGAAACCGTCAAGGAGGCCTACATGCATTCGAAAAAGAAATGCCTGGTCATCCCTGTCTCCGAAGGAATCCGCTGGTATGATGAAAAGACCGGGAAGGTCGATGTTGTTTACGCAAGTTCGGAAGTGGATGAATATGGTCATCCCCGTTTTGGCGGCGTGAGCGGCATTGTTGCCTCGGAGATCAGCAGCAAGCTGGGTATCGAAGCACGTGCCCAGATTTCGGGATACTATCCCCGCGCAGGCCACTGCCGGCATTACGACCGCCGCCTGACATCGACCCTTGCCGACAAGGTAGTAGACCTGTTGCTCCGTGAAGAGTACGGCCAGATGCCGGTCATGAAACGGATCGTGCCGAATGTCGAACTCGAAGAGTTCAACACCACCTCGATCGACATGGGTGCCGTCGGCAACAAGCCATTGTCGGAGGATTACTACGATATCAGCAGGTTTTCGTTTACAGATGCCTACAGTGATTTCCTCGGCAATATCCTTGGCAAACCTGAATACGACGATTTCAGGTACGATTTCCCGGTGGTTATTCCCTAAACCTGCCTGACCCTTCCCCGGAACGGGAGGAACTTTGCGAGTTTTTTCACCCGGTCACCACCTGGCAGGTATTCCTGCTGCGGAGTTCCATCAGGATTTTTCTTCCCCTTGTGATACGGTTAATCGCTTCGTCGGTATAATGACGAATGGTGTACAGTTCAAGTCCGTCGTTGTAGCGCGTTTCATAATCCTTCCCCAGGTAGCTGATGAGCGGCGTCACCTTGTGCGGGTCATTGTCGATGCAGAAAGAAAAACTGATCGCGGAATTTTGCATGATATTCACCTTTACCCTGAAGTTGGCCAGGATACTGAAAATATCGCTCAGGTTCTCTTCAAGGATGAATGAGAAATCGCGGGAGGAGACAGAAATGAGCACCTGGTTTTGCTTCACGATGAAGATCGGGGTGGCGATTTTCCATTCCCTGACATTTTTCACGATGGTACCGGGCTGATCAGGATCGAGGAACGATTTTACCCGGAGCACGATGTTGGCGTTTTCGAGGGGTTTGATCGTTTTCGGGTGGATCACGCTGGCCCCGTAATAGGTTAGCTCGACGGCCTCCCGGTAAGAAAGGGTTTCAAGACACACGGCGTCGGGCATCAGTTTGGGATCGGCGTTCATCACCCCGGGCACATCTTTCCAGATGGTCATCTCCTTCGCATGCAATGAAAAAGCAAAGATGGCCGCCGAAAAATCGGAACCTTCGCGACCAAGGGTGGTTGTGTTTCCCTCCTGATCACACCCCAGGAACCCCTGGGTGAGGGCAATTTTCCCCGGCACCGGGCTGGTCCCGAAATAGCTGCTGATCGCCGAACTGATCCGCGGTTCGGTGACCTTCCAGTTTACCCGCGCATCCCGGTATGTTGAATCGGTTCTGATCAGTTCCCTTACGTCGAAAAGCCTTACCGGGATTCCCTGCCCGGCCAGCCAGTGATGTACGATTGCCGTGGAGAAAAGCTCCCCGTAACTGACCACCTGGTCATATTCAAAATCACGTTCATGACCCATTCCGGAGTACAGGTGCCCCTTCCGGATATAGCCGCGCAACTGGTTGAACAGGGAATCAAGCTCCCCGTAAACCGGGTGGTCCTTGTCGGCGAAAAGGTTGTTCACGATCCCGAAATGGTAATCGCGCACCTTCCCGAAGGCTTCGATGACCGCGACAGGATCCCTGTTTAAATAGTGTTCAAGCACCGATTCGAGTGCATTGGTCGTTTTCCCCATGGCCGAAACCACGACCAGCAGCGGCATGTCGGGGAACCGTTTGAGTATGGAGGCGACGTTGATGATCCCGCCGGCACTGTTGATGGAGGCGCCGCCAAATTTGAAGACCCTGATGTGCATGGCGCAAATGTAAAGAAAAACTAAGATTGGATTCGACGGAAATCCTTATTTTTGTACGCTAAAACCAGCAATCCCATGAAATTCAAAACCCTTACCGAGTTTATCATCGAACAACAGTCGGAATATCCCCAGGCTTCAGGCGAATTGTCCAGGCTACTCAATGACATAGGCATTGCGGCCAAGTTCGTTAACCGCGAAGTGAACCGCGCCGGGCTCGGCGAGGTGATGGGCTATGCCGGTGAGGTGAATGTGCAGGGCGAAGATCAGAAAAAACTGGATGTTTATGCAAACGACCAGTTCATTGCGGCCCTGAAGTCGGGTGGGCAATGCTGTGCCATTGGCTCCGAGGAAAATGAGGATATCATCATTCTCGACAATGATGTCTCGAAACATGGCAAATATGTCGTCGCCATGGATCCGCTCGACGGTTCTTCCAACATCGAATCGAACGTCTCCATCGGTACCCTCTTCTCAATTTACCGCCGCCGCACCGTCAGGGGAGCCGCCCAGCTTGAGGATTTCCTGCAGCCCGGCCGAAACCTGGTTGCCGCCGGTTACGTGATCTACGGTTCCTCCACGATGCTGGTCTATACCACCGGTTACGGTGTCAATGGTTTTACGCTCGATCCCTCCGTCGGCTTGTTCATCCTGAGTCATCCCGATATGAAATATCCCGAACTTGGAACCATTTACTCGATCAACGAAGCCAACTATTTTTCATTCCCGGAAGGGGTCAGGCAGTACATCCATTTTTGCCAGGAGGAGGACACGGCAACCCACCGTCCCTATTCCACCCGGTACATCGGGTCGATGGTTGCCGATATTCACAGGAACATGATCCGCGGCGGTGTTTTTCTATACCCTGGTACCTCCAAAAATAAAAAAGGCAAACTGCGGTTGCTCTACGAATGCAACCCGGTAGCCTTCCTGGCCGAACAGGCCGGAGGTAAGGCCTCCGACGGGTTCCGCCGCATCCTCGACATCCAGCCGGCATCCCTTCATGAGCGCTCTCCCCTGTTCGTCGGACCAACCTACATGGTTGAAAAGGCCGAAGAACTGATGAAGGAACATTCACCCGATTTCAGGATCGATTGAAACCTTCAGGTCTTTTATCCCTTTACAGAGAAAGCGCCCTGGTCAGGGAGGTCGCGGGCAGGTTTGCAGGGTCGGGTGAGGACCACAAGCGCTTTCGCCTTCATTTGCAGGGGCTCGTAGGATCTTCCCGTTCCATGGTCGCCGCGGCGGCTTTTGAAGCCGGCACCCAGGTTCACCTGGTTCTGCTTCCCGACAAAGAATCAGCGGCTTATTTCTTCAATGACCTCCAGCAGATACTGGGCGATCGTGTCTATTATTTTCCATCCTCCTTCAAACGCGGGTTCCACACCGGTGTCAAAGACAACCAGGGACTCCTTTCGCGCACCGAGGTGCTGAACCACCTGAACAGCCGAGCCAGGAAATTCATCGTGGTGAGTTTTCCGGAGGCCATCTCCGAAAAGGTGGTGAATAAGAAATACCTCGAAAAGAATACCCTGAAACTGTCGGTCGGTGAACAGGTAAGCATGGATTTCATCCTCGACCTGCTGGTGGAATATGAATTCGAGCGGGCCGATTTCGTGGTGGAACCAGGCCAGTTTTCGCTGCGCGGCGGACTCATCGATGTCTATTCCTTCAGCAGCGACCATCCCTACCGGATCGAATTCAGCGGCAACCGGGTGTCGACGATGCGCACCTTCGACCCATCGACCCAGCTCTCCATCAGCAAAATGGAGGAGATCAGCATTGTCCCCGACATACGTGTCAATGCTGAAAAGAAGATCGCCTATGAATCGCTGTTTGCCTTCCTGCCCGACCGGGCCGCCATCTGGCTGGAAGATCCCGGGTCGATGGCCCACGGGATGGAAAAACTGCCTGATTCCGAATTGCTGCTGCATGGGAGTGAATTCCTGAAGGCGCTCCTGGACTTTTCAACCATCGAATTCGGGAACAGCTGCTACTTCAGGACCGCGCAGTCCATCGCTTTCAACACTGTTCCCCAGCCCTCCTTCAACAAGAATTTCGACCTGCTGCTGCAGGACCTTCACCGGAATTCCGCCATGGGATACCAGAACTTCCTGCTTGCCGACAACCCCAAGCAGGCAGAGCGGCTGCAAAGCATCTTTGAGGACATCGAGTCAAAAAAAGGTGACCCAACGGTCGTTACGCACCACGCGTCACGCGGGGCTGATGAGACGGCCTCCGGCCAGCCTCCCGTATCGCACACCACGCTGAACTTCTCTCTGCACGAGGGCTTCATCGACCGCGACCTCCGGCTGGCCTGTTACACCGACCACCAGATATTCGAGCGTTACCACAAGTTCCACCTGCGCGATGGTTACAAGGCCAAGGAGGCCCTGACCCTCAAAGACCTGTATGACCTTCGTCCCGGCGATTTTGTGACCCACATCGATCACGGCGTAGGCCGGTTCGACGGCCTCGAAAAGATCATCAACAACGGCAAGGAGCAGGAGGCCATCAGGCTGATATACAAGAATGACGACCTGCTCTACGTGAGCATTCACTCCCTGCACCGTATTTCCAAATACATCGGCAAGGAGGGGAGTCCCCCCTCTCTCAACCGGCTGGGGTCGGATGTCTGGAACAAACTCAAGAACAAGACCAAGAGCAGGGTTAAAGATATCGCGAAGGAGCTGATCAGGCTCTATGCCGAGCGGCGGGCTTCCAAAGGGCTTGCCTGCGCACCCGATACCTACCTGCAGACGGAACTGGAGGCCTCCTTTATTTACGAAGACACCCCCGACCAGATCAAGGCAACCATCGACATCAAGAAGGACCTGGAGGAAACGTACCCGATGGACCGGCTGATTTGCGGGGACGTCGGTTTCGGGAAAACCGAGATCGCCATCCGGGCCGCCTTCAAGGTAGTGACCGAGAGCAAGCAGGTGGCGGTTCTCGTGCCAACCACCATTCTCGCGCTGCAACACTTCAAGACATTTTCCGACAGGCTGAAATCATTTCCCTGCAGGGTCGATTACATCAACCGTTTCAAATCGGCCAAAGACCAGAAGCTGCTGCTTGCCGACCTTGCGGCGGGAAAGATCGACATACTGATCGGGACCCACCGTTTGCTCAGCAAGGATGTGCAGTTCAGCGATCTCGGCCTGCTCATCATCGACGAGGAACAGAAATTCGGGGTGGGGGCGAAGGAAAAGATCAAGATGCTGAAGGTGAATGTCGACACCCTTACTCTCACAGCCACTCCCATCCCGCGAACCCTCCAGTTCTCGCTGATGGGTGCCCACGATCTTTCCATCATCAATACCCCGCCGCCCAACCGCTACCCGGTGCAAACCGAGATCCATCCCTTCGGGGAGGAGGTGATCAGGGAGGCGATCAGCTTTGAAGTTGCACGCGGCGGCCAGGTGTTTTTCGTGACCACGAGGGTCATGAACATCATGGAACTCTCGGGCATGGTGCAGCGCATGGTGCCGGGGGTGAAGGTTGCCGTTGCCCACGGACAGATGGAGGGCCATAAGCTTGAAAAGGTGATGGTCGATTTCATCGAAGGAGAATATGACGTACTCATTGCCACCACCATCATCGAATCGGGGCTCGATATTTCAAATGTCAACACCATCATCATCAACGATGCACACCATTACGGGCTGAGCGACCTGCACCAGCTCCGGGGCAGGGTAGGGCGATCCAACAAAAAGGCCTTCTGTTACCTGCTGGCCCCGCCCATGTCGTCGCTTACTGATGAGGCGCGTAAAAGACTGCGGGCCATCGAGGAGTTCGCCGACCTGGGGAGCGGATTCAATATTGCCATGCGCGATCTCGATATCCGGGGGGCGGGCAACATCCTGGGTGCCGAGCAAAGCGGTTTTATCTCGGAAATCGGGTTCGAAATGTACCAGAAGATCCTGGATGAGGCGCTGCTTGAACTCAGGGAGAACGATTTCACCGAACAGTTGCCGACCGACCCGCCTAAAACCTATGTGCGTGAATGCGTCATCGAAACCGACCTGGAGATCCTGATCCCCGATTATTACATCACCAACATCACCGAAAGGCTGAATCTGTACAAGGAACTTGACTCGGTTGAAACCGAGGAAAACCTGCTGAAGTTCAGGGAGCGGATGACCGACCGCTTTGGCGAACTGCCGCCCCAGACGGAAACCCTGCTCCATACCATCCGATTGCGCTGGATGGCGCGCAAACTGGGATTTGAAAAGCTGGTGCTGCGCAACGAAAGGCTCACCGCCTATTTTATCAGCAATGCCGAATCGTCCTATTTCCAGTCGCCGCAGTTTAATTATATCCTGGAATGCATCAAAACGACCAGGACTGACTGCAAGATGAAGGAGGAAAAAGGCAGGCTCTTCATGACCTTCAGGGAGGTTTCAGGGATAAATAGCGCCATTGGTAAACTGGAAGCATTCCAAATTTCAAAAGTTACTAACATTTAACAATTCATTTATATTGGCTGCCCTTACTTTTCTTAATTTTGTTCCTGATTTTCGGGTAGTAACCATTTAACACAAACATATGAGAAAACTTGTACTTTTTTTAATTGCATTCTTAGCCTCAGGCGCACTTTTTGCCCAAACCGACTGTTCAGACCTGTTCATATCACAATATATTGAAGGATGGAACAACAACAAGTCCCTTGAAATTTACAACCCGACCCAGTCGGCCATTACCCTCGACAATGTTTACCGGGTGATTCGATGGTCAAACGGCAATTCGGCTGCCGACGGGGATCCCCTGTATGTGCTTCCCCTCACCGGGACCATCCAGCCATTCAAGGTCATGGTCATGATCCAGGATACCACCAAACCCGGGCAGGATACCATGGTATGGCCTGCGTTGCGCAAAAAAGGCACCTGGCTTGCCCCATACGATTACGGCGGAACCACCCCGGGTGGCAATGTCTGTTTCTGGAATGGCGATGATGCCATTTCTATCCAGAAAAAGATCGGCGCCACCTGGACGGACATCGACATTTTTGGTGAAATCGGCGTCAGGCCCAAGAACTGGCAGGGAACCTACAGCCCTTCGGGTGCCTGGACCGATACCAAGCCCTATATTCTTGGCGTGGGCATGTATCTTACCAAGAGCCACGGCCTGAAACGCAAACACACCATCAAACACGGGGTTGACCGTGCCACCATGATCACTTACGGAAACACAAGTACCGGGGGTGTCCCCGATAGTTTCTACGCACTGCTTGAATATGATACCCTTGCCGTGAATTTCTTCGACAGCCTTGGCCATCACTGGTGCGATTGCAAAACCGCTTCCGGAATCGGTAAAATCACCGCCGGTCAGAATGTTGTCATCCAGCCGAATCCTGTTACCAACGGCAGGTTTACCGTTCAGGCACCCCAGCCCTTAACCTCCGTGGAAATTGTCACTATTGTCGGACAATCTGTTTTTCACCAGGATTTTTCGGCACCTCAGCGCGAAGCCCTTGTTGTATTTAACACCATGCCCTCAGGTGTCTACTTGGTACAGGTGAAATATGGCAACGACCAGTCGGTCTCCAAAAAAATCATCATTCAATAATAAGCCAGGCCCGGGTTTCTGTTTATTTTACCTGGTGTTGATTCAATGGCAGAATAGAGGGACGAGGCTTGCCTCGTCCCTCTATTTCACCTAATCCAAGAATTTTATGACAAAATATCTTACCATTTTATTTCTTTCGTTGCTTTTTCCCGTGATCCTGTTTGCACAAAAGCACCAGGTGAGGGGGATCGTTACCGATGCCAATTCGGGCGAGACCCTGATCGGCGCCACCATCTCCTACGGCGAAGGCAAAGGGGTGATCAGCGACATGGACGGGCGTTATTTTATCAAACTCGATAAAGGCACCTATCATTTAAAAGTGTCGTATGTGGGGTACGTGCAGCAGGTCGCGGACATCACCATGCAGGAGTCGGACATTACCCAGAATTTTCAATTGAAAACGCCCACGCTGACCGAGGTGGAAGTGGTTGCGGATGTGGCGAAAACCCGTGAAACTCCGGTGGCCTTTTCAACCGTACAACCGATTAAATTGCAGGAGGAACTCGCTGCACGCGATATCCCGATGATCCTGAACAAAACCCCCGGGGTTTATGCAACCCAGCAGGGTGGCGGCGACGGCGATGCACGTATCAACATCCGCGGTTTCAGCCAGCGTAACCTTGCCGTGATGATCGATGGGATCCCGGTAAACGACATGGAAAACGGCTGGGTCTACTGGTCCAACTGGTTTGGCCTCGACGCCGTTACCAGGAGCATCCAGGTCCAGCGCGGACTGGGAGCTTCAAAACTTGCACTGCCGTCGGTAGGAGGTACCATGAACATCATTACCAAAGGCATCGATGCAAACTTTGGCGGCACAATTAAACAGGAAGTTGGTTCTGATGGCTTCCTCCGCACCTCGCTGGGCCTTACCAGCGGCCAGCTGAACCACGGCTGGGGGGTCACGGTAGCAGGATCATATAAACAGGGAAACGGATGGGTGGAAAACACCTGGACCAAGGGTTGGTTTGGATATATCAGGGTGGATAAACGTCTCGGAAAGCATACGCTTACGTTTTCTGCCATGGGTGCTCCCCAGCAACACGCCCAGCGTGCCTACCAAAAATCGATCGCGACCTTTGACACGTATGGAATCCGTTACAACTCGAACTGGGGACACCTGAACCGCTGGACCGAGAAGGATGCCCAGGGCAACCCGGTATACACCGGGACTACTGAAAACCTTTCCCAGTCAAAGAATTACTTTTTTAAACCACAGATCAGCCTGAGGGATTTCTGGAGGATCAACGACAAATTTTACCTGTCGAATATCATCTATGCTTCGATTGGCAACGGCGGAGGGACCACGAATTTTTCGTCCAATGCTGCCGGCGCCTATGGCACTTCAACCTTCAATACCAATCAGTCCGACGGACTGATCAATTACCAGTTTTATTACGACATCAACAAAAACGATCCTACCCACCGGTCGGGGGCCATTATCCGCAGCAGCGTGAATAACCACAGGTGGTTCGGGTTACTGTCGACCTTCAACTGGGAGATCAACGCCAAGCTGACCTTGTCAGGCGGACTCGACCTGCGAACATACAAGGCCCAGCATTATGGCGAAGTATACGACCTGTTGGGAGGTGATTTTGTGAGGGACGATGCCAACCAGAACATCAACCCTTACCAGACCAAATTCTATATGGGGGATAAAATCTATTACTACAACGACGCACTGGTTCGCTGGGGTGGCGTTTTTACCCAGCTGGAATATAAAACCGGTAACTGGTCGGCCTTTGTCAATTTAACCACGGCAGTATCGGCTTACCAGAGGATCGATTATTTTAAAAAGAAAGACCTTGTTATCGATGGGAATACTTTTACCCAGGCAGTGGGATTTGGAGATACCTTTTTTTATAATGGTTCGAAAACCCTTACGGCTACAAAGGTTGACTCGCATTATACATCAAACGACACTACCTACGTAATAAAGCAGACCGGCAGTAAAAAAGACACCTCGTTCATCGTTAACGCAAAGGGTTATAATAACAATTCTGCCGAAGCCCGTGCAACGCAGACTAAGTGGAGGGTTTTCCCCGGTTATACCTTTAAAGGCGGGTTGAACTACAACATTAACAAAAAGAATAATGTATTTGTCAACCTGGGATACCTGTCCAAGGCCCCGCGCTTTGCAAACGTGTTCAACAACGCAAACCAGGAGATCCAGGATGCAAAGAACGAGGTGATCGAGGCTGTTGAACTCGGATACAGCTTCAACACCAAAAAGATTGCACTGAATTTCAATGCCTACCTCATTAAGTGGAACAACAGACCACTGGATGCGCCACTGACCTATACCTACAAGGGAGACCCCTTTCCTTACAATATCAACGGGATAGATGCATTGCACAAAGGCATTGAAATTGAATTCGGATACAAACCCGTACCGTCGCTTCAATGGGACCAGGTGCTTGCCTATGGTGACTGGAAATGGACCTCAGGCGGAACAGCGAATGTGTATGATCCGTCCGGTAACTTGGTAACAAGTTTTACATACAATGCAAAGGGAGTCCATGTTGGTGACGCTGCCCAATTCCAATTCATGGAAAGTGTTCGCTGGGAAATTATCAAATATCTTTATGTCTCGGCAAGTGTCACCCTGTTTGACAAAAATTATTCACAGATGGACCCGTCCTCTCTTACTTCAAATTTCATGGATAAAAACGGTAATCCCCCCGATTCATGGAGAATGCCGATGTATTATCTGGTTGATGCGAATGCCGGCTACAAGTTCGTGTTTAAAAAATTCAAACTCGATCTCCGTGCTACGGTCATCAACCTGTTCGACAAGGTATATATCGCCGATGCAAAGAACAACGACTCTTACTCGACAACAACATCCAACAACGATGCTGCCTCTGCGGGAGTTTATTACGGGATGGGGAGAACGTTCAATGTTTCGCTGGCGCTGAGTTATTAAGGGAGTATGAGATGACAAGGTGAAAAGGGTTGAAGTATTTTTGAAAAATTAATTTATTGATCATTGACGGGGATTTTGTGAGATTTTTCCGTATTAACTAACGTAAAACAGAAACCAATCAAAAAGATGAAAAAAATAGCGTTATCAATTTTCTGCCTGCTGATCCTGGGCGTACAGGGCTTCTCGCAAGCCACCATTGCAGCAGCGAGGGCCATGCCCCTCGGATCAACCATCACCGTCCGCGGCATTGTGACCAATGGTCCGGAGCTTGGGATTATCCGGTATTTCCAGGATGCAACGGCCGGCATCGCCGCCTATAGTTCTACCATTACAGGCCTTTCGAGGGGCGATTCGATTGTACTGACGGGAGTTACTACGAACTATAACATGCTGATGGAGATCAACCCGGTAAATTCCTTCAGCGCCATCGCACCGCGGCCGATTCCCGCACCGATCGTCATTGCCCCTGATGGAATGGCAGAGCAGTACGAAGGAATGCTGATCAAAATGGTTGGCGTGACCTTTGCCAATGCCGGCGGCGTTTTTTCGGGAAATACCAACTACAATGTAACGGCCAATGGCAAGACCTGCCAGGTGCGCGTAAACACCAGTTCGAACCTCGTCGGCCAGATCATCCCGGCCTCGGCAGTAACCCTGGTGGGTATCTGTTCCCAGTTCTCCTATACGAGTGCTACAAGCGGCTACCAGATGCTGCTGCGGGATAAAGATGACATCATCAGCGGCAGCTCAATTGTTTTCACAACCCCGCTGACCGTATCAAACATCACAACCACCGCCCTTACCTTCGGCTGGAGTACCAATATTGCCGGAACCACAGAATTGTTTTACGGACGGACTCCCCAGCTTGAACTCGGCCATAAAAGCGCCACCGGAACAGGTACAGCCCATACGATCAACATTACCGGTCTCAATCCCGCCGACCTGGTCTACGTGAAGGCATTTTCCGTTGCAACACCCGATACCGGTTTTTCAGGACTGAAGAACTTTGTCACGGTGTCCAGTTCTACCGGAACCATCAAGACCTATTTCACCCGCCCGGTCGACACGTCCGTTTCCACCGGCACCAAGGCAATCCAGATCTACCGCGCTGTTGACGACACTTGTATCGCATACATCAACCGTGCAAAATACTCGATCGACATTGCCATGTACAACTTTAACGTCGAAGGTCTCAGCAACATCGCCACAGCCCTCAACGCAGCCTACAACCGCGGTTTGAAGGTCCGCCTTGTGGTCGACGGCAGCACCAACAACTCGGCGATCCCGGAACTTGTTGCCGGAATCGGAAAAATTCCCCGCCCGGTCACCACAGGCATCATGCACAACAAGTTCATGGTCATCGACGGACAGTCGACCAACCAGAACGACCCCATCGTATGGACAGGTTCCTGCAACTGGACCGATCAAAACATCAATACCGATGCCAACAATGTCCTGTTCATCCAGGACGCCAGCCTGGCAAAGGCCTACACGATCGAATTCAATGAGATGTTCGGTTCAGCCACCACCACACCGAATGCAGCAAACGCAAAATTCGGTCCCGACAAAGCGGATAACACCCCCCATGAATTCGTCATCGGCGGAAAAAGAGTTGAGGTCTATTTCAGCCCGAGCGACGGCGTGAACCAGCAGATCGTCAACCATATCGCCACGGCCAGTTCCGATCTTGAAATCGGTACGATGCTTATTACCAGGGCCGTGATCAGCGATGCCATCATTGCCCGGAAAAATGCCGGTGTGACAACCAAGGTGGTCATCACCAACCGTGCCACCTCCGATGCAACCGTGGTCACCAACCTGCAGAATGCCCTCGGGACCAACTTCAGGGAATACCACGAACAGGGATTGCTCCACAGCAAATACATGATCATCGACGAAACGGCCCCCACATCCGATCCATTGGTCTGGACAGGATCACACAACTGGAGCGATGCAGCCAACGTGAGCAACGACGAAAACTCCATCGTCATCCACGATGCAACCATCAGCAACCTTTTCTTCCAGGATCTGAAATACCGTTTCGACAAGGCGATCCCCCTGAACAATGTTCCCGTTCTTGATCTCGGACCTGATCAGTCGGTGGTTGCAGGCGATACAGTGCAGCTTGATGCAGGCACCTTCAATTCATACGTATGGTCGACCGGCGAAATGACCCAGATCATCCAGGTTGATTCGGCAGGTGTCGGACTCGGTATAAAAAAAATATGGTGCCGCGTCACAACCCTCAGTCCGGTCGGAACCCAGTCGGACACAGTAAGGATCACCTTTAAACCCAAAAGCGGCATCAGTGAGCAGAATTCGCTTGTATCCCGGTTTACCGTCTCCCCGAACCCCACATCAGGCAACTTCATGATCGGCTTTACCGCCAAACGCTCCGAGCCTGTTTCTTTTGAGCTGATGACTTTCGACGGCCAGGTGATCTGGCGGTCAACCGCCACTGCTTTGGCCGGATCAAACGCGGTCAGGGTTAACAATGTCCAGGTTCCTTCGGGAATGTACCTCGTACGCATGGTGACCGATGAAGGCTCACTTGGAAGAAAACTGATTGTTAAATAGTACTCTACCGGGACCCGGTACAATACCGGGTCCCCTTTTTCGTTATATCATAAAATGAATTATTCACATTAAATTTACAGGTTCGTGTCAGATTGCCTGGTAATCATACCAACCTACAATGAAAAGGATAACATCGAGCGCATCCTGCGCAAGGTGTTTTCCATGCCAAAGGAATTCGATGTGCTGATCGTTGAAGATAATTCTCCCGACGGTACGGCAGCCATCGTCAGGAAACTCATGACGGAATTTCCCGAACATCTTTTTATCGAAGAGCGCAAAGGAAAACTCGGGCTTGGCACTGCATATATCCATGGGTTTAAATGGGCCCTGAAAAGGAGTTACAGCTACATTTTTGAAATGGATGCCGACTTCTCGCACAACCCCGACGACCTGATCAGGTTGTATGACGCCGCATTGAACAAGGGCGGCGATCTCATCATCGGTTCACGATACATTACCGGTGTGAACGTTGTCAACTGGCCGATGGGGAGGGTGCTGATGTCGTATGTCGCATCCATCTACGTGAGGTTCATTACCCGGATGAAGGTGATGGACACGACCGCTGGTTTCAAATGCTACACGCGCCGCGTTCTTGAAACCATCGATCTTGAACACGTCAGGTTTACAGGCTATGCCTTCCAGATCGAAATGAAGTACACAGCGTGGAAACACGGGTTCAATATTGTTGAGGTGCCGATCATCTTTACCGATCGTACGATGGGTGAATCGAAGATGAGTACGGGTATCTTTAAAGAGGCCGTTCTGGGCGTATTGAGCCTGAGATGGAGAAGCCTCTTTAAAAAATATAAACCCTACCGGCAATAACCCGCGATTTTTTTTTTATCGTCATCTCCCGACTCTTCCAGGGTCCATGGTCCTGTTCGGGCCGGGATGAAAAATTCTCCAGGAAATGACCGATTCTTACTATATCCACAATGCCATCATCGTTAATGAAAACACACGCATTGCCGGCAGTGTTTATGTCCGTAATGGCGTCATTGAAGAAATTTTCAATGGCAATGCCCCCGGTGGTTTTCCGTTCGGGGAGAACACCATCTCGGTCGACGCCCGGGAGAAGTTCCTGTTTCCCGGGGTCATTGATGACCATGTCCATTTCCGTGAGCCGGGACTGGCTGCCAAAGGAAATATTGCGACCGAAAGCAGGGCCGCTGTTGCAGGGGGAGTGACCTCCTACATGGAAATGCCCAACACAATACCCAATGCCACAACCCTTGGCATCCTGGAAGAAAAATACACCCTGGCATCGGAGAAATCCCTGGCCAACTATTCCTTTTACCTGGGCGCAACCAACGACAACATCGGGGAGATCGAAATGGCCGATCCTGCCATGATCTGCGGATTGAAACTCTTCCTCGGGGCCTCCACCGGCAACATGCTGGTGGATAACCCTGAATCCCTCGAGGCGATTTTTTCCCGATCACCCCTGCTGATCGGGGTACATGCCGAGGAAGAGGCGATCATCCGTAGGAATCTTGCTGCCTTTACAAAGCAATACGGAGAGGACATCCCGATAGGGGCACATCCCCTTATCCGGAGTGAAGAGGCTTGCTTCATCTCCTCCGAAAAGGCTGTCCAATTGGCCCTGAGACACAATGCCAGGCTGCACCTGATGCACCTCTCGACCGCCAGGGAACTGAAGCTCCTGCACAACAACCTGCCGCTGTCCGAAAAAACGATCACCGGGGAGGTATGCATCCACCACCTCTGGTTCGACGACCGCGATTACCAGGACCTGGGAACAGGGATCAAATGGAACCCGGCCATCAAATCATCGGGCGACCGTGAAGCACTTTTTGCCGCACTGCTCAACAACACCATCGATGTCGTAGCCACCGACCATGCGCCCCACCTTAAAGAAGAAAAGGATCATCCCTATATAAGTTGTCCCTCAGGAGGGCCGCTGATCCAGCATTCACTGGTGGCCATGATGGGTTTCTTCCAGCTTGGCAGGATCCCGGTTGAAAAAATTGTCGAGAAAATGTGCCATAATCCCGCTATCCTTTTCAGGATCAGCAACCGGGGCTTTATCCGTAAGGGCTATTTCGCCGACCTGGTCCTGGTTGACCCCGACGATCCCTGGACCGTTGACAAGGAGAATATCCTGTATCAATGCGGTTGGTCGCCCTTCGATGGTGTGACCTTCAAATCGCGGGTAACGCACACCTGGGTGAACGGGCACCTGGTATTCAGCCAGGGCAGGTTTGATGATTCCCGCAAAGGAATGAGATTAACTTTCAATCATAATAGAAACAAATGAAAGCACCAATACTTTCAGCAATCCTGCTGATGTTTATCCTTGTTTCCTGCCACAATGAAAGCAAGGTTACCGAAGAGTCCTATCCGGATGGCTCGCCGAAACGCGTTTGCGTATATCTCGGAAAGGGCCAGAATAGGGAGATGATCAGGGAGACCACCTATTACCCGAACAAACTGGTTCAGATGGATGGAACCTACAAGGACAATAAACGCGATGGCAAATGGACCTATTGGTATGAAAACGGGAAGGTGTGGAGTGAAGGAACGTATTTGCGGGGGAAATCGGACGGGAAGCGCACCACCTATTTTGAAAACGGCAAGGTTCGTTATGAAGGATTTTACAAAGAGGACATGCGTGTGGGAAAATGGCGCTTTTACGATGAAAACGGACGTTTACTTCAGGAAGCTGACTACTCAGCCACGCCGAAGATCAAATAAACCGAATCAGGTCAACAGCGGGTTGAAGTTTTCTGTGAAAACGGTTGCCCGCTGTTTATTATTCCATGTTAACGGTCACAAATACAGGGAGATGATCGCTGTACCCGCCGAAATATTCTTTTGAAGATGCCGTACGGTTGGGTACCATTACCCCGTCCTTGTTTTTATACAACATCCAGTCCTGTTTGAAGATATTGCCATAGGGAGCCCTGATCAGAGCACCTTTCCCCTTTTTGCCGTCCGTCAGCATGTTTCCTGAAACGATCACCTGGTCGAACAGGTCCCAGCTTTTATAATAAAGGGTACCTTCACCGTCCTGGAAACGCAGCGCCATGAGGTTGTACAGCCCTGCCGGCGACACCTTCTGTAAGGGTTTTGCCGCCCCGAGCACCTCCGAGATGCTTTTATCCGTTGGGTTGTCATTGAAATCACCAATGATCACAATGTTGGACTTCGGGTTGCGGGCAAGCAGCGAATCGGTGAGGTGTTTCAGCGAACTGGCGTTTTCAATGCGCTTGGTCTCCGTTTCATTGCCACCTCCTTCACGCGATTTCCAGTGATTTACAAAAAAGTGGAATGTGTCCTTTTTCGCATCCGCAAGTTTCACATACAGGATAAACCGGGTACTGAAGGTGTTTGCTGCGGGAAAAGCCTTGTGGCTTATTTCATGCATTACATCCTTCCTGAAAATCAGCGCAACGTCGATCCCCCTTGGGTCGGGTCCCTCCTCGAGAATATCCTGGTAATTACCCCGGGCAAGGGTCGTTTTTTCGGTAAGGTCATGCAATACACCGATATTCTCCACCTCGGCTAAACCGACCACGGCCGGAAGATTCACGCTGTCGATGGCAACCAGGACCCGGGCGATGTGCTGCAATTTCAGGTTATACCGTTTGCTGTTCCAGGGAACTTTCGCGTCGGGTAAAAAATCATTGTCGCTTTTATGCGGATCATCGATCGTGTCGAAAAGGTTTTCAGTGTTGTAAAAGGCAATTTTAACCTGGGCTGGCTTGTTCTTCTGGGCATGGACCGCCGATGAAAAACAGGTGATTAAAAGGATCGATAAAAACAGGTATTTCATGGGTTTGGTTTATGTTGCCCAGCCCCCTGGTCCGTTGCTGAAGGAGAAGGGAGACATGGAGAAATAAATGAATATTCTTGTCGGCTGCAAAGGTCAAAAAAAAGAGGGCATCTCTGACGATGCCCCCTGATATTCCTGAATTTTATTTAGTGTTGTTACATGACCACACCGGATGCAATAATACTCCTGGTGGGTAACACGGGCAGTCAACTGCCTGATAATTACTCAACAACGATTACCAGGTACTTTGAGTTTGACCAGAAGGCCTTGTAGTCGAGGATCTGCAATGACTGGATAACCTTTTTGTCACCTGTGAATTTGTAAGAGTTTGAAGGATGGTTCGACAGGATTTTTGCTTTTTTCGACAGGATCGGTAATTCGGTCACTTTGCGTACGTCGACTTTGGTGAACAGTGCCTTGTCAAAATCGGAGAGGATCTCGCCGCTCTTGATGATCTTGTTCTTGATAAGCTCTTTTTTGGCGCCGATGACATAATAAGCGGTGTGCATCGCCTCGTCCTGCGCTGCAATGGTCTGTGATTGCTTGTTGAGCTGCGATCCCTGGTCTTTTACCGTGCGCGAAAGGGTGTCAATCACAAGGTTGGCCGTATTGAAGGCGGCGCTGATCTTGGCAAGTTTAGTACGCAGGTCTTCGATCTGGGCGGCTTTGTCGGCGATATCCTTATTCAGCCGTTCCACCATCTTGTTCAGTTCGGTGACCTTCATGTTTGAATTTTTCAGCTTCTTGGTCAGGGCGTTCAGCGACTCCTTGTTTTTCTGCATCAGGCTGTAGATGGACTGGATGTCGTTTTTGATCTGGTCCTTGGCGGAAACCTGGAGTTCGCCACCGTGGTCGGTGGTCAGGTTGATGATATTCTCCTTTTGCTTGATCGTATCCAATGTTCCCTGAATATCGTTTATGGAGCGGATGAATTCGTTGATCGCCTCATCTTTCTGCATGGTCTGACCCATCAGGCTGTCAGTCTTGGATTGCAAGTCCTGGGCTTTCTTTTCCGCTGCACGGCCGCAGGCGAAGAAAACCGGGATGATCAATAATAACAAATACTTTTTCATTTGAATTGGATTTGAATGTGAAACAAAGGTACTGAGAAAACATCAAACTGACAAAACCGATGTTAAAACAGTATCGTGAAATTCAACTTATTATGTTTATATCGCTGAATATTAATTGTTTGTGAACGATATTTTATGAAGGCAAGTTATGGTCCTTTTATTTGAGAACTGTTACATTATTCTGGCAATATGTTGTATAATTCACATACCATTCAAACCGGGGTGCAAAAAAAAAGGAGGCAAATATGAGATGTGGATGGACCTGTCATGCGATGTTGTTAATCATCCCCAAGCTTATACCCGTTCCACATTCCGACACTGTTCGGCTGGTTTACGGATACGAAGACGAACCCGTTGGCGAAGGAAAGCGACCACCCCCAGTTTCCGCTCGAAATCTGGTAAGTATTCACGAGTTTGCCTGTTTTTTTATCATAAGCATAGATCTTTTTCTGTTTTGAATGGCCATCCCAGGTGTAAATATATTTTTTCCCGACAGCCACCGCAGTTGAACCATACTTGCCTACGATCGGGTCGTCCGTGCCGTCAGGGCCGAATGAGAGACCGGAAAAGGTGTTTTTAACCGACCCGTTTTTGAAATCATACAGGGTCAGGGTGCCGTTGTCGAGCACATAAAGAATCTTCCCGTTCGGGTCGAGGGCAGGGCTTGAACGGGGGTTCTTGTAAATTGTTTCTTTCCCGTTGAATAAACATTGCTGGGCCATGCCGGTTTCAAGGTCAATGATTTTATATATCTTCATGTCATAGGTGGCGAAATAGAGGTTTTTGTCCTTGCTGTTGTACATGATGCTCCGCATGTTGAACAGTTTGAAGGGATAGCTTTTTACTTTTTCCCCGGTCATGGCGTTGTACTTGGTGATTTTGTAACCGGTTTTGTCTTTATTCTTGGTTGTCCCGCCGGTGCATGTATAATAGAACTTGCCATCGGATGTAATGTGTGATATATTCGCAGGTGAAGGGTCATCAACAATGGTTATTACAGGCCGGAGGAGCTGGGCGGAGAGTGTCAGCGACAGAAGAAATGAGCATATCGTGGTGAGCGTGAATACTTTCATGGTAGTTCGATTTATCATCTATTTTGTAGCAAATTTATTCAAACTTTTCCAGTATTGCCGATATTTACTGAAAAATTTCAACCATGCACCGAAACGCGGCGGGCATCTCCAGGGGACTGATTTTTTTGATGAAAGAGGCATTTCAACAGGGGGTGAATGATTCTGGTTTTTTCTATTATCTTTGTACTTAACAAGAACATTCCAGATGCGCGATATTGCGGAAATAGCAGCGTCGGTCAACCGGATCACAAACGACATTAAGGCTGAGGTAGTTGCTGCAAGCCTGATTGAAAACGGGCTGGATCCGGCTGACATTGTTATGATCCACGACGGTTCATTCAGGCGCAATTATTCCGGGGATATTGCCTATGCCGAGACGATCATTTCGGCAAACGACCAGGTTTCCCTGGGCATACATGTGAGCCGTGACGGGCTCTATGATTGCCTGCCTGAAGCCGTTTTCCATGAGCAACCACGGGAACCCCTTGTATCCGGTCACGACATGGCGAAATTGTCGAAAAAGCAAAAGATGGAAGAGAAGGAGGCTCGTTTGTTTTTCCTTCCTTTTGAAAATGAAATTTTCACCCAGCGTATACGGGTGGAGTCCGAAGAACGGAAAATGCTCTGTCGTTTCAGTGATAATTTGTTTGATGAGATCTATCCACAATTCTGGAAGCTTGACCGGACCCTGCCAAAGAAATTGGTATCCCGTTTTGTACAGGTCCTGCACCTGGCCGGCAAAATCGTCGGACGGTCAGACCTGACCGCCAGGGTGCTGGAGGTCATCCTCGATGAAGATGTGCGAATAAAGGTAACAACGCAAAACCTGCTAAAGAATGTCCAGGCTGCAGCAGGGGCAGCCTCCTCTCCCGGTTTGGGTGCCTGCTCGCTGGGTAATGATATGATTTGCGGAGGATATATCGCCGATAACGACCCTGTAATGGAGTTTGTGATCGGGCCCCTGAAGAATTCGGCGGTGGAGGACTATCTTGAAAATGGTCCCTGTTCAAGGTTCCTTGCCTGTTTTTACAGCTACTTCGTCCCGCTTGAAATGGTGGCCACCACGACGATAAGTTTTGCCAATGTCCGGCATCAGTTTATGCTTGGCGAACATGGATCAAATGTCGTTCTCGGTTATAATGCCGGGATTTGAAAGGTTGTTGATAAAAAAAAGTACACAAAACTGATATTTATGAAAGCACTTGGATTGGGATTCTTGATCGTTATGGTTGTGGTCGCAGGGGCACTTCTGGCATTGGTCCTTTCGAAGGTCAGGGAAGCTAAAAACTACAAAAAGGAAACGGTTGTATACCTGTTACTGGCAGCGTTATGCCTGGGGATCCCGGCGCTGACGGGTTTTATCGGCCTGAGGGAAAACCTGATCTCTTTTTATTTGGTAATCCAGGCTTTCATCCTGGCAGCCGGAATTTTGCATGCCTGGTTATTATACCTGTTACTGCCCTGGACGTCGAAGAATAAATTCCTGTGGGAGTTCCTGTTTTCAATCGCCATTGCCGTTCTTGGAGCCGTAATCTTTCTGTTGGTGTACAACCTGTTATTGAAGGAGCACCTTCTGCAATTCGTCATGCTGACCAGTTTTACATGGTTTTTTGTTCCCTTCTTTTTTTTGCAGGCTTTCAACCGGTACCTGGCCATTCCCCCACGCCTGTTCAACAAATGGCACTATCCCTTTGGGAAGGACATCGCCGACCCGCTCGACAGCGAACTTGTGTCACTCCTGGTCGTAAGCTTTGTATTTCATAAAAAGATGAATGATCCCGAAATCACCACTTTCAGGGCCAAAGCGCCGGCACACATGGTTTTCGGACGGCTTTTTTATTATTTCCTGAACGACTATAATGAACGTCACCGCGAAGGTCCGATTGAATACCTTGATCATGACGACCATCCCCACGGCTGGGTATTCTACCACAAACCCGGCTGGCTGGGTATCAAAAGGTATATCGATCCCGAACAGATCATTACCGATAACCATATCAGGGAAAACAGTGTCATCATTTGCCAGCGAATTAAAGAATCATAACGATGCAGGAACCTCTGAAATATCATCATGTCAACTGGGTGGATGGCATGAAAATCAACAAAAACCACTTCATCGGTCTTGAAAATGCAACCAGGGACCAGGTCAAAGATGCGCTGGGATGCGGCCTGAACGATAAAAACTACGGTTTGCTGCCTTCGGCTGGCGAACCCGATGGTTCGCTTCAAATCGTGATGACCCTCGATAATCAGAAAACGCTCCGGGTGAAAATATTCAAATGCAACGCCATCACACCGGGCGGGGCCAGGATCGAGATTAGCGAAGGAGGAGAACAACCGGGATTTGCTGTCCCATTCCCCGAAGCCACCTTTGGCTTTTCGGAGCAGGGGGGGGAGGCCACGGTTTACGTGGCACTTTCGGTTGACCCGTTTGCACGGGTACCCCTGGGAAATGCCGATCCTGCTGAAGAGCCTCCCCGTTACCCTTTCGTAAACCAATCGTACAAGGTCCATATCATACCCGAGGAGCAGCTGTCGGCAAAAGAGATCGGACCCTGTTTCCTGCTTATCGGGAAGATCAGGATCTCCGACAATAAACCTGAGCTGGTCAGGGAGTACATTCCGCCCTGCACCACCCTCCGGGGCGCCCAGGTGCTGGTGCGCATCCATGCGGATACCGACAGGTTCTTCGGCCAGCTTGAATTGGATTTGCTGAAGATCCTGAATAAAATCAGTGAAAAAGAGCAAACCAACGTCCTGGCACGCGTGGTAGCGCATCTCTCTGAAAACATGCTTTATTTTCTAAGTACAGGCATCCTGGAATTCCGGTGGAAGATCATAGACCAACCACCGCTCTGCATGTTCGAGTTTATTGCGCGGCTGGCCCGGGTGATCAAAAATACAATCGATTCGAATTCGGGGGAGTCAAAAGAAGAGTTGCTGAATTATTTTACCGATTGGTGCAACCTCAGGCAGGGTGATTTTGAAAAGACCCTGCTGAATGCCATCAATTTCAGTTACGATCATTCGAACAGTTACAACACGGTCGTTGTGATGATGAAGTTCACCGATGTGATCGCGACCCTTTTCAACAAACTTAGTATCCTCGAGTACATAGGGAAAAAGAAGGACACCAATATTTTCGTCAAGGAACAAACGGGAAAGAAAAGCTTTTTAGCCGATTAATCATTTATCATTTCAATAAAAGCACCGATCATGGAACCATTAAATAAAAAAGAGAGAACAGGTTTTATCTTTAAATTTTCAGCTTCATTTGCCATCGGGATCCTGGTCATCATGATCCCCTTCTATTTTTTGATTCAACTGCCGAAATATGAACATTCCAATTTGTCAAAGGATTTTTTGGAAGTGCAGAAACAGATGTTGTACCAGAAGGATACGTTTGCGGTCCAGATTGATTCGGTGAAGAGAATGATCGGGAAGTTCGACCTGCCCAATCCGCAGGTTGGGGTCATCGACGGTGACATTGAGCATTACATCAGTTCGGTCCAGTTGCATTTTGTCAACGATACCAGCTGGAGCGGGCGCATGTACCGTAACATCATCAAGTCGTACATCGACCTGAAGGATGCTAAAATCGGCAAGATCAAATGCGACAAGGAGTTGAACGATTGCAAAACCGACCTGCAGAAGGCCGAAAAAGCAGCAAGCAAACCCGTGGACCCGATGGGCGGATGATAACCGAGAAATATGACTTCAGAATATTATAATTTCCCGCTGAAAACGGCCGACCTGATCCAGAAGAAAGAGCACCCGCATATTTCTTTGAGGGAATCAGTATCACGTATGATCCACATGGTCACCATCACCCATTTTGGGGAGTACAAACCGGATGAATCGCTGGGCTGCGAAATATGGGATTATGACTTTGAGAATATTACAAATTACCAGCTTTTCAAGGAGGAGATTAAAAAATCGTTCCTCCGGACCATCGGGAAATATGAGCCCCGACTCTCACAGGTAAGGGTCGACATCCAGGTACAACAGGTTGAGATAAAGGTGACGAACCGCAGGACCAAAAGCCAGATAACCCTGCGTGTGGATGGGGTGCTGACAAAAACAAACGAGCCGTTTTCCTATATGGAGAACTTCTTTATCGGGCCGCTGTCCTATTATTGATGTGCTCCCCCCGCGCCATCCCGCAACAGCGGGTTTGAGGGAGGAACCGGGTTTTCAAACCAGTATGTATGAAAGAAAGCAAAGAAAAGATCAAAAGCAGGATGATTAAAAATGCTTCACGGGCATGGGGATACCATGATACGGAGGCAGAAAGTGCTTTCGATCCGCTGGTAGGGATGCTGATGGGCGCCCTTGCGCTCGAACTTGAACAGATTTCAGGCGAGATCCATAACTCGGAGGCGAGGGTTGTTGAAAAGCTGGTTGAATTGCTTACTCCTGAACCTGTCGTGGGTGCCTGCCCGGCTCATGGTATTTTAACTGCACAACCCCACCAGGCGACTTTTGAGATCCATCCATCAAACCAGTTATACCTGACCAGGCGGGTTAAAAATACCATGGACCCGGCACGCAACGATCAGCAGAATGTCTTTTTTACGCCGGCCGGTGTCTATAAGTTGTTCAACGGAAAGGTAAAATACATGGCCACCGAGCGCCTTCTCTTTGAGCTGGATAAGGAGGGTTATAAGGATACAATCGCGGAATCGGCCCTTCTGTCAGGCCGTGAATATAATAAGATGTGGATAGGTATTGAGTTCGGAAGTGAACCTGAATCGTTCGAAGACCTCTCCCTCTTTTTCGACCTGCGAAGCGAATTGAATGAAGAGACCTTTTACCAGTCGCTTGCGAGGGGCAGATGGTTCCTTAATGACATTCCCGTTGACTTTTCCGGCGGTTATGGTACGCAGCATGAAGCTTCGAAGCAGAAGGAGGAACACCTTTTTTCGCTCGACTGGGATGTTTCCGCCAAGGTTTGCAACCATGTCAACAGGTTCTACCGTAAGAAATTCATGACCATCGCCGGTAGTCCTGCCGGGAAGGATTACCCTCTCAGTGACAATTACCCACCGTCTCTTGGTGCAGCCTTTGACGAAACGGCGCTGAGGATGATAAAATCACGCTGTACCTGGTTCCGGCTGGAATTCCTGCAACCCATGCCTGCCGAGGTTTTTGATAGCATCTACTGCTCGCTGAATTGTTTCCCGGTCCTTAACAGGCAACTGAATAAGTTCACCTATTCTGCCAAAGAACAGGTAAACCTCATCCCGCTAAAGAGTGAAAATGCATTCTTTGACATGAGGAGTGTGACCAACTCGAAGGGCAACGCATACCTGTTGAGGTCATTCTCCAGGGTCAGGGAGTTGGAAAAGGGGTCCTATATTATCCGTCAGGGTGGGGTTGGAAGGTTTGACTCACGAAATGCCGTCGAAATACTGAACTACCTGATCGAACTGCTGCGGGATGAAAATGCTGCCTTCACCCTTCTCAGCGCCGATATGATTTCGGCCAACCTCAGGGAGATGAACCAGATTATTGCCAGGATTGAACAGCGGCTCAGCGATGCCAGCGCGCAAAAGGAAAACGTCTCTTATATCATGGTCCGTGCCCTCCCGAATGAAGAGACCGTTTTTGTGGAATTCTGGTCGACGGATGGCCTGCAAGCCAATAATATTAAACCGGGCATGCCGCTGACGCCTTATTCGGGCAGTGATCTGCGTAAAGAAACGGTAAGGTTCCTGACGGCCACTGCAGGCGGCCGCGACAGGATGGATACGGAAGACCGGCTGAATGCCTACCGGAAAGCGTTGCTGTCGAAGGACCGGGTTGTCACGGCCGAGGATGTCAGGGCTTTGTGTTTCGAGCACTTCGGAAAGAACCTGGAGACGGTTGAGGTAACAAAAGGAATTGCGGCCGGTGCCACAGCCGATACCGGGTTTATCCGGACCATCGACATCTGTATCCGGCTATCCAGGAAAGCCACCCTTCTGACCGAAGAAGAATTGAAATTCCTGAAAGAGGAACTCAAGGTGAAACTGGAAGAGCAATCGATGAATATCCTCCCTTTCCGGATAATTGTCAAATAAGGCGGGACAGGTACTGCTTATCCGCCTATTAAAACGGTAGGGCAGCCCAATGTAATCGTGCCTCCGTGTGCCGTACTGTCGCCCATTCGCGCGGCCGGTTTCCCACCGATCATGACGCTAGAGGATCCCATCGCAATTAAATCAGGAGGCCCTACGCAGGTTGCCATGTCGCCGACACAGGCGGCTGGCATTCCTCCGATTAAAACGGTAGGCGTTCCCGGCGGGAGGATAGGACCTCCAACATGCGGAATCGGCACCACTGCCGGTGTTTGCATGGGGCATACGTGCATGTCTCCTACTCTTGCAGCTGGCGGCATAAAACTGATTTTAGTTAATTTGTACGATAGCTCCCTGGATCTTTACCTGTCCGGTTCCATCTATCTCTGCTGTGGCACCCGATACCTTGACGGATGCATCCGCTTTGACCGACACCTGTGAACCTTCAAGACTGGCATCCCCGCTGTCGGTTTTAATGGACATACCGGAGGCGGCATGAAGTTCAAGTGAGCCCTGGGCATCCAGTTTGATGTTTTTGCCTTTCAGTTCAATATCCCCCTGCGATTCAATGGTGATTTTCACAGGATTCAGGGTAAGCGAAATTATATTTGAATTTGAACCTGCCGAACTGCCTGCACCGTTGTATATCGATAGTTTTTCACTGCCTGACGTATCATCGAATTCAACGGTATGCCCGCTCCGGGTCCTGATCTTTTTAATGTCGTTTTTATCGGTTACCCAGGCCTGTTCGGGGCCATGGTTGGTGCTGTAAAATGAACCGATTACAATCGGTTTCTGGGGATCGCCGTGTTCATAATCGACCAGTACCTCGTCCCCCACTTCAGGAATAAAATAGTGGCCGCGTGAATCCCCGGAATGTGGTGCGACAATGCGGGCCCAGGGAGTCGTGTGGTCATTGTCCTGCCAGCTGGTCCTCACCTTTACGCGCCCGAGATGTTCCGGGTCATTGTTGTCGGTTACAACGGCACTTTCGGGGAAGGTTTTAATGTTAAACTCAGCAGATGAAGGGCCGATTGGCAGGACCCCAGGCGAGGCCTGGAATTCGCTGAAATAATTCAGGTCACTGGTGAAGTTATGTCTGCATGAATTTACCTGGAATTCTCCAAGGTCATCATCTTTGCTTTTCTGCTTTGTCCGACCATAGACATGCACATTACTGCCAAGGGCAAGGGGTTCTGAAGTTGTTCCGAGAATACGGTATGATCCGGAGGCGGTGTTTTGTTCCCTGATTTTAAAGACCTGGTTGATGGGGTCGGGTTGAAGCGAATAGGAGTTATAATAATTCCAGTACCCGGATTCCCGGAAACGGTTTGCGGATGCAGAAAGGAGTGAACGCGATTGTGTGGTTAAATTCTCATCAATGCTGATATCCGTGGAGTCGGCAGAGATATCCTTGTCCTGGAGATAATCATGATACCCCGAATGGAATTTTGCGGGTTTTATCAATGATACCACGACCACTTCGCTGAGGTTTATCCCATGGGTAAGTTCTGTCGCCGGACTGTTCTTGGGAACCCCGAAAACCAGTTTCCGCCCGTCATAATAGAACCACTCTGAAAAGGTAGTACCCAGCCGGGCAATGAAATTATAATTGCTCTCATCGTACTGGACGATGTAAGGATATACACCGGTGTCCCTTGGCTGGGAATCGGATGAAAGAGAGAGCACATCCTGCGGATAGGGCTGGAGGACCTCTTCGACAACCTGTCTCAGGGTTTTATTTTCAAAACTTCGCCGGGTAGGTTCGCCCTGGAGGATGATTTCGGGACTATACCCGCTGATGATCAGGACTTCATTGGAATTGCCGTCCCGGTTGGCCCTTATGTCGGTGATGATACCTTTGAAAAAGAAGTTCTTTGTCGCGCCGCCCGATTGAATATTATCAAGCTGAAAGGTTATTTCCTTTCCAACCTTTGAATAGAGGGAGGAAATGGAGGCTGTGTCCAGTTCGTTTTCACCTACAAGTGCACTCCTGTTGCAGTTCAGTATAAAATGATCAGGTTTGCCAAGTTCCTGGTCAATTGTTATACCAATGAAAGATTTCACCGGGTTGTTGTCAATATTAATGGTGCATTTTTCAGTCAGTGCCATGGATCAGGATTTAAAATTCAGGTAATGTAACTTACGCCCAAATATTCATGAAGGTGGCTCCTGAGATATCCAGTTCCTGGGATGAAAGAGTAAAAAAGACAGATATTTCATCATCTGAGGAAAAGGATTGATGAAATTTAAACATGATCGCATCCTTGAATTGAATTGTCTGGAATGACTGGTTATCAGTCATGCCTGAAGAAAACACGATTTTTCCGCTCTTTTTGGCATTTGGCGCAAGCATCCAGTTCATCAGGTCAAAATCATTCTCATTCTTCAGCTCGATTTTGAGTGCTCCTCCACCGACCTTGCCTATGGGAATTCCATTGTTGTCCAGTTGCTGTATGAATTCGAATTCACACGAAACGACATTGAACCCATCCTGTTCTTTCGGATGACCTTCAATATGTAATGTTGCAGAAAATGCCATAATAAATCCTCCTTTGGGACAGGTAAAATTGATGGATGAAAAAGTGATTTTTCATCCATCCTGAAATACTTGACGTTTGTTAATTCCTATGCCGGCCAGTTATTATCCTGTTCAGCATTCCCAACGGTCACGGTCCGTGCCGAGATTCCCACACTCATCAACATGGTGTCGCCGCCGAAAGATTCAGAATAACTGGTAACATATCCGTCTTTAAAATCAAGTTGCTTCATCGTTTGGTCCGAGTCGATCTTGTTGAATACGATCGAACCATCTTTCTTGCCATAGCTGTCGACAGCCCATTCCATGATGGAATTGTCTTCGGATGACTCAATGACGACATGAATATCCAATGCTTTGGTTTCGGATGTCGGTCTGCCGCTTCCGTCAACTGACTGGCTCAATCCATAGGTGCAGGACATGATCTGGTAATCAGTCCCGTCTACGGTCATTTTTGCTTTGAATGACATAGTTTCTAGGTTTAGAGGTTAATAATTGCACATGGATTTGGGTAAAAATGGTTAAGCTTGTTCATATTTTGAATCCCAGTCATTCCCGTCGTCCCCTTTCTGGCCGTCCATTTTGATCATAAAATTTTTGGCAGGGAAATAGGGCTTCATATTCACATCAAGGTAAATTCTGTCTTTTTGCACCGGATCCTGTTCAAAGCGTTTTATGGTGAAACTCTCGATAAGTTTTCCCGGCCCGGTGATCTTGTCGAGGAAGCGTACGATCTGTGACTGGATCTCCTTTTTGGTTTTGACATTGAAGTTCTCAAAAGCCCGGCGGTTAAGGAAATCCATCAGTACCTTGGTAACGTAGTCGAAAACTCTCACCACCGAATAGGTCTGTAACCCAAGGTTATCTCCGTTAAACAGGGTTTTCGCCGAGAAGGCCATCACCTTGCCATATTCATTGACCATAGGAACCAGGCCCAATTTTTCCAGGCTTGCTATTTCGCTCTTTTTCAGATCAAAGCGGACGCCTTCCACTTCGCTCAGGCCGCCATGTTTTTTCCCGGCGGCCACCTGCGACATCAGGGTGTTATAGATGGTGCCGGCCAGGGCCGAGGAGGGGGGAACATACAATTCATCTTCCTCACCGATCTCATCGAACTTTTTCCTTCCCACCAGCCAGTTGCAGGCCATCATGACATTCGACCGGTAGGCATCACCGCCGGTAAGATTGGCCGATTCAAACATTTCCATTGTATCGTCGGGGTTGTCGAGATGTTCGAAATCGGTGACGAGCATGACTTTGTTGTCATAGGCGATCTTGGCCCATTTTTCAACAACCATGTTCGATCCGAGGTACCCGGGAACGACCAGGAGACTGTAGTTGTTTCGCAGGTCAAGCCTGTCAAAGTTGTTAACCAGCTCGGCGGAAGCAGCGTCGATGAACCGCGTATCATCAAGATCCCTGATTTGATCGGGGGCGGCATTCATGATCGAGAAATTCTTCAGTTTATCCTGGCCGGTGTTTTTAAAGAACAGTGCGACAGAGCGGTATGCCTGCTCAAGATCCCTGGTTTCTTCCACGGCTTTGGAGAGGTTGTCTTTCAGGGTTTTTTCGGCAATGACCGAACTTTTCTCGCACTGGTCGATCATGTCCGAAACATTGTCTTTCGATTGGATCACGGCAGCCCAAAGTTCAAGCACCTTTTTCAATTCCTCGCGTTCTTTCTTTTTCGAGGATTCTGAAAGGAAGATCTTTTTCCTGGCCTTACGCTCAGGATTGACATTCTGCACACCCTCAATGACCGATTCCAAAAGATCAAACCCCCCGATACCGGCCAGTTTTTGAATACTGGTTTGCAGCAGCTCCTCAGGTTTTTCAACCTGTTTGACGTCTGAAGCAACTTTTTCTTTGAATTGCTCAATATTATTTTCTTGGCTGTCTTGTAGTTCCATGTGAATAAATTTTAAAAAGGTAAAAAACCAAATACATGCATCATTTCGTTCACAATATCATGCTTGCTCAATTTCTTTGATCATCGCATAGATCGAATTCAGAAGGGCCTGCTTCGTTTCGCTGTTTTCAAGCGCTTTGCGCATCATCTTGTTGCTTTTTAGCTGCTTGATGACTTTTTGCATCTGCTCTTTTTGCATTGTCAGGTTTTTCAGAAACTCACTTTGAGCCGTGATGCCTTTGATGCCGAAATCAGCCAGGCTGCCGAACTTCAGCGTTTCTTCCCTGGAGACGCCTTCACTGTTCTGGAATTCAACCGCAATATTCGGCTTGAAATTCTCGAACACGTCATCAATTTTTGTCAACCCCTGCACAACCTGTGGTTTTACAGGTGGTTCTGCAGTGAGTTTCTGGATCATCAATGTCCGGTTTTGCTGGATTTCACTAATGGCCTCACTGGCATCGCCTTTTACTTCGGTACCGCCGATTCCGTATGTTTCCATAAAATTTATTTTAGGATTGAATAATAATAGTTCAAACTAATTACAAAGATATATTTATATTATTTTGTTAACCAAACAATTTCACCCTCTTTGTCAGTTTCCAGCACAACCTTTGAACCCCGCCCGATCTCGCCGGAAATGATCATTTTCGACAGGGGTCTTCTCAGTCTTGTCCGGATGATCCCGATGATCGGCCGGGCGCCATATTTGGGGGTGAAACCCTCCATGGCCAGTTTCTTTTTGGATGCGTCGTCGATTTCCAGCTGGATTCCCTGCTGATCAAGCGATTTCAGCAGGTTTTTCAGATGAATGTCGAAGATCCTGACGATGTTTTTTTCACTGATCGGTGCAAACGGGACGATCTCCGTCAGACGTCCCAGGAATTCGGGACGGAAATGCCGGGTCATGATCTCCATGAGGTCGTTTGAAGCAGGAATGATATCCCTGCCAAACGAGTCGACAATAAAATCGCTCCCGATGTTCGATGTAAACAACACCACGGCATTCGAAAAATCGCCCTCTTTGCCGAGCCGGTCGTGCAGTTTCCCTTCATCCAGGATCTGAAGGAAGATATCGAAAACCGATGCGTGCGCCTTTTCAATTTCATCAAACAAAACAACGGAATAGGGTTGCTGCCTGATCTTGTTGACCAGCAGGCCCCCCTCTTCGTATCCGACATATCCCGGGGGAGCCCCGTACAACAAAGCAGCAGAATGTTCTTCCTTGAATTCCGACATGTCGAAACGGATCATGAACGACTCGTCCTGGAAAAGAAATTCCGCCAGCGATTTGGCAAGTTCCGTTTTACCGGTGCCGGTGGGTCCGAGGAAAAAGAAGGAACCAATGGGCTGGCCGGCCTTGTTGAGTCCCGAACGCGACTCGAGGATGGCATCGGCAATGCTTTTGATGGCATGATCCTGGCCGACAACTCTTTTTTTCAGGATTTCAGCCATGTTCATCAACCGGTCGCGTTCCTGGGTCTGCACCTTCCCGATCGGGATGCCGGTTTTGTTCGATACCACGGCGGCAACATCCCCCTTCTCAACGGCCTCCTTTTCCTGTTTTGAAATGGCAGCCAGCGTCGACAAACGATTTTTGAGGTTTTCCAGAAGTTCGGTGTTGTCTTCGATCTTTGCAGGGTCGGTTTCGTCAACGAGCCCGCCTAAAAGCACAGGCGACAGTTTATTCTGCATCTGGGCGTAAAACCAGCGCAACTCCTTCAGGAATTCTCCTTCCGGCAATTCCGCCTGCCTGGTTTCGAGTGCCTGCATGGCCTCCGACAGGACCCCGAGTTCATTGCCTGAAGTGTCTTTCATCATGCGGACTCCCGCCATCGTACGGTCGATCAGGTCGATGGCCGAATCGGGCAGGCTGCGCTCTTTTAAATACCTTTTCGACAGCCGGATGGATTCCCCCAGCACATCTTTGCCAAGTTTGATTTTGTGATGGGCTTCATACACAGGCGCTATGCAGGCAAGCATCCGCAGGGCAATTTCTTCGGAAGGCTCCTCTATGCGTATGATTTCAAACTGTCTGTTGAAGGCCTCATCGGGTTCGATGAATTTCGTGTAATTGTCGATGGAGGTGATCCCGATGATGGTGAGCGCACCCCGTGAAAGTTCGGGTTTCAGGAGATTGGCTGCACCGGATGCACCGGCCTGCTTGTCAAGGAGGGTATGGATCTCGTCGATGAACAAGATCGCCTTTTCAAACTGTAGAATCTCTTTGATGATGTTTTTCAGCCGGTCCTCCACCTCTCCCTTGTAGGAGGCACCTGCGATGAGCGCCCCGAAATCAAGTTCAAAGACCATGGCTTCCATCAGGTTCCCGGGGACGTTCCGGTCAACGATGCTTTGGGTAAACCCGTTTACCACAGCAGTTTTCCCGACACCCGGGTCGCCGATGATCATGACGTTCGGTTTCGAGCGTCGCCCAAGAATCTCGGAAATCATCCTGATCTCGCGGTCACGGCCGACCACCGGGTCCAGTTTTCCCTGACGTGCCAGGCTGGTTTTATCGATGCAGTATTTCAGCAGGGCGTTTTGTTTTTTTTCCGCCTGCCCCGGTCCCCCATCCGCCGGCGGAGGGGCGAGGACGTTTTCGAGATCCGTTTTTTCGACCAGTGCATCGGTGATCTCCTGCGATTTGACCGGGAATGTTTTCAGTTGTTCATAAGTAAATCCTACGCCGGGTGTTGACAGCGAAGCCAGTACGCATAGCGGGTCGATATCGTCTTTTGACAGTTTCAACCGGATGTTGTCGGCCTCCAGCATTACCGCCTGTACGAATGGATCAGCTGGCGGCAGTTCATTGACCTTCCCGGTTTTCGGACAGGCTTCAATGCGCACTTCAGCCCATTCTTCCAGGTAATAAATGTCTTTCCCAAGGGACTCCAGGAAGGGCCTGATACCTGCATCCCGGTGCAGGATGGCTTTCAGGAGGTGGGCCGGTGAAAATTTTTCGTTGGAAAACTCTTTGGCAAGAGATTGTGCAATGGCAATGGCCTGCTTTAATTCACCGGTGTATTTTATTTGCAATGAATTTCCCATGGTTCCTTTTTTAACATCCTGGTTAATTGTTGTTTTAAACAATCCGGAAAATGGATTGTAATACTAATATCAGGTATAAAAGTACATAAAAATCGGTACTGTCCGTCGGTTCATGAAATATTTATATTCCCTAACCCCGCTGATCGCTGGTTTTTCCACCAGGCATGGCATATGTTCATTTAAAATCAGAACCCGATTTTTCCGGGAAAAGAAATACCTGTATGGGTCATGGATCGGTTATTTCCTGAAAAGCCCCATCCATCTTAATGTTCCCTGAGATTATACCATGCAACCGGCCGGCGTTTTGATCAGGGACAGTAGAGAAACACGGCCGTGACGTCGGTGCCGGTATCCCTGCTGGAACTTTCACTGCCGATATACCAGCTTGTCAATGACCGCCAGTTGATCCTACCGATATTAAGCGGCGACGGGTCGTAAACCTTGACATCAGTATCCCTGATGCCGCCAATCACAACGATATGACTCTTGCCGTTCACCCACAGGGGGCCATATTGGTATAACCATTTTTCGATCGTATCAGGCGACGGGGTCATGGGCGGGATGGCGCGTAATCCAAGGCGCTTTGCCATGGAGAGTATGGCCCCGTTCACAAGGCCCTTATTGGCATCGCGGATCTTTCTGCATTCGGAATCAAGGTCGGGCGGGACCAGGTCCGGCAGGCTTTGCTGCATTTTATCCATTTTCCATTGGATCAGCATCTGGGCGCTTGCATACCAGCATGACATTTTAAGCGTCTGCGGGATTAAAGTCATATTGGGAACTTCCATAGTTTTTGTTTTTAAGTTTCACGGATTGAGAAACTGCATATTTACAGTCTTTTTGCCGGTTGACTTTGGTTTGACATATGAGGAACAGAAATTATTTGTAAAAATAGCATCGTGCATATGGTAGAACAAATTTTGAAATTGTCACTATTACAAAGGGTTATAAAATGATAAACGTTCATGTATCCCCCTGACGATTGCAATATTTTAAAAAAGAAGAATATGTTTTGCCTGTTTATTTGTTGCAAATTTTTCTGTCCGAATATATTAACTATTATTTCTATCGAAAGTTTATGGGTAGTGTATTGTTTATCCGGATTTTTTTCAAAGATACAATTCTAATGTAAAGTTAAAAGCAGTTGTGTGTTTTTTTATTTAATTTTCTTATTTGGGTTGTGTTTCTTCGGGTATGTAAACATGTCGCATGGCAGGGTCACTCAATTAACATTAACTTTGCCGAAAAACACCACCATGCCGAAACCTGCAAAAATCATTCTGAAACCCGGCAAGGAGGCTGCCGTAAAGCGTTTCCACCCATGGATCTTTTCGGGAGCCCTTCCTTTCATGAAAAGCGAACTGGAGGAGGGCGAGATTGTGGAGGTCTTTTCCTACAACGATGAATACCTGGCAACCGGTCATTACTGCCGGGGATCCATCGCTGTTAAGGTGTTCTCATTCAAGCAGGTGGAGGTGAATGCCGGTTTCTGGAAGGAGCGTCTTTCGGCGGCGCTGGCCCTGAGAAAAAAGCTTGGTTTGTCGCCCGACAGCCAGAACGATGCATACCGCCTTGTGAATATGGAAGGGGACGGCTTTCCCGGGTTGATCATCGACATATACAATACCGCAGCCGTGATCCAGACCCATACGGCAGGGATGTACAACGCCCGGCATGATATCGCATTGGCGCTCAAGGATGTTTTCGGGGAGCAGCTGAAGGTCATTTATGATAAAAGCAGTGAAACTTTCCACGATGCAAGGGGTGCAACACACGATGAGATCCTGTTCGGGGAGATCCACCCGGTAACCATCACGGAGACCGGCCACCAGTTTGTGGTTGACATGGAAAAGGGGCAGAAGACAGGCTTTTTCCTCGATCAGCGCGGGAACCGGATGTTTGCCCAGTTTTATGGCAAAGGCCGGAAGGTGCTGAATGCATTTTGCTATTCAGGAGCCTTTTCCGTCTACGCCCTTCAGGGAGGTGCGACCTCCGTGCATTCGGTCGACAGTTCGCGCCAGGCGATTGCCTGGACAAAGGAAAACATCCTGCTTAACGGGATTCCCGATGGAACCCATTCGGAGGAGGTTGCGGATGTCAAGCAGTTTCTTACCCAGGGCAGGGAAATGTACGATATGATCATTCTCGATCCACCGGCATTCGCGAAACACCACAATATTTCGCACAATGCACTCCAGGCCTATATATATATCAATGCACAGGCCATGAAACACATGAACACCGGGGGAATCCTTTTCACATTTTCATGCTCCCAGGCGATCAACCGGGAGATGTTCCGGTCGGCGATACAGGCCGCAGCCATTGAAACCGGTAAAAAGGTGAAGATCCTCCATCAGCTGTCCCAGGGCCCCGACCACCCGGTGAGCATCTTTCATCCGGAAGGAGAATATCTAAAGGGATTGATACTGGAGGTGGAATAATGCAATTACTAATTGAAAATTAAAAAATACGGAATCATGGTCAGGAGATCCTGGATGGTTCTTTGATTTTGCTTCCTCTCGCCATGCGGGGAGGCGAGGCGGTGTTCGGGCATTTTTCTGATTTCCCTTAACGTTTGTTCGGCATGGTGAGTTTTTATAACTTTGAAAATGAGTTGCCGCGAAGAACAGGCGGGCAATTTATAAGTTTCATGCAAGCTTGCGGATGAACTGATGGAAACAATACCCGCTTTTTTCGAAGACTGCTGTGCACGTTTCCCCGGGAATATCTACCTGCGCGAAAAGACGGGGGACCGTTATACCGGCATGAGCTACCTTGAAACCAGGGAGCGCGTGCACCGGTTTGCTGCCGGGCTGATTGCGCTTGGGGTTAAACATGGCGACAGGATTGCCCTGATTTCGGAAGGACGCAATGACTGGGTCGTAAGCGAACTGGGGATCTTGTTTGCCGGGGCCGTTAATGTGCCTCTGTCGGTCAAGCTATACGAACCCGACGAAATCCGGTTCCGTATCAGCCATTCCGGCGCGCGCATGGTCATTGCCTCGGGCAACCAGGCCGGGAAGATCAGGCTGGTCAGGGATGAACTCCCCGGGATGGACTTGACCATCGTGCTGGATGAACCGGTTGCAGGGGATAGGGAAATCCCTGTTGACCAGGTTCTTGAAGCCGGGAAATTGCTTCTGGAAGTGAACCCGGGGATGGTTGAAGAAAGGTGGAAATCATTGACCACCGATGATGTGGCCAACATCTGCTATACCTCCGGTACAACTGCCGATCCCAAAGGGATCATGCTCACCCATCGCAATTATATCTGCAACGTTTTGCAGGGCTATTCCCTGATGGACATCCGCGAAGATTACTGCACACTGCTTATTCTGCCATGGGATCACGCGTTTGCACATACGGCAGGCATCTACTGCTTCATGGGAAAGGGAGCCTCCATTGCCTCGGTCAAATGGGGGAAGTCGCCCATGGAAAGCCTGAGGAACCTGCCCGAAAATATCCGTGAGATTCGTCCCAGGGTCCTGCTGAGTGTCCCCGCACTTGCGGAGAATTTTAAAAAAAATATCGAAAAAGGGATCAGGGCCAGGGGACCGCTCATGGAAACCCTGTTTGGCTTTGCAATGAAACTCGCTTGCCGGGTCAACCGGGAGGTCTGGAACAGGAGAAGCGGACTTGCAGTTTTGGCCCGGCCGCTCATGGCTGTTTTTGATTACTTCATTTTTAAGAAGATTCGGGAAGGCTTTGGCGGTCAGCTTGAATTTTTTGTCGGGGGGGGCGCCCTGCTGGACATTGAATTCCAGCGTTTTTTCTATGCCCTGGGGATTCCCATGTTCCAGGGATACGGTCTTACAGAAGCTTCACCCATCATTTCGTCAAATACACCCGGCAGGCTGAAACTCGGGTCGTCGGGAACCGTCGCTTCAACGATGGAGATCAGGATTTGTGATACGGAAGGTCGTGACCTTCCTCCAGGAAGCCAGGGAGAGATTGTCGTGAAAGGCGATAATGTGATGCCGGGCTACTGGCGGAACCCCGAAGCTACGGCCATGGCGATCCGCGACGGGTGGCTCTACACGGGCGACCTCGGTTACCTGGACCAGGATGGCTTCCTGCATGTGCTCGGGCGGTATAAAAGTTTGCTGATTGCCGATGATGGTGAAAAATACAGCCCTGAAGGATTGGAAGAATCGTTTTGCACCGAATCGGAATATATCGATCAGTGTTTGCTGTATAATAATCAGAATATGTTCACCGTTATCCTCCTCGTGCCTGCGAGGGAAATGTTGGTAAAATTTGTCGAACGGCATGGATTGACTGCAAATTCAGCAGAGGGGGTTGAATGTGCCCTGGGCAAAATTGACGAGGAACTGAAGGAATACAGACCGGGCGGAAAATTCGCACAACGTTTCCCGCAGCGGTGGCTTCCTGCAGTCGCCGGGATTCTTCCGGATCACTTTACCGAGGAAAACCACCTGCTGAATTCAACCATGAAGATCGTTAGAGGGAAGATCGTGGAACGATACAGGCAGAGGATAGATCACCTCTATACCCCTGAGGGACGGGACATATTGAATGTAAAAAACAGGGAGGCGATGCGTTCGCTCCTGGAATCCGTATAATCATTAACCTAAATCACCAAAGCCAATGAAATCAGCATCATTTTTTACAGGAATGCTTCTGTTATCAATAAGCATGACCTTATCAGCCCAGAATTATGACTTTCGAAATGTGACCTGGGGTATGGATACGATTCAGGTAAGAAATTCTGAAACCTCCCAGTTCCTCTATTCGAAAAACAGCAGCCTGATCTTCCAGGGAAAACTCAGTGATTTTGATGCGAAGGTCGTTTATGATTTCTCCTCCTCTAACCAACTTTACCAGGCTTTCTACCTGATCACCCTTAACAGCAAGACCCCGGCCCTCTATGTGAAGAATTACCAGATGCTGCAGGAACTGCTTACAAAAAAATATGCCGAACCCAAGAGCAGATCGGCCTTCACCATAAACGGGAAGATCATCACGCAGGATGAATGGGCTTCAAACCTGATTTCTGATAACCTGAACCTGGAGACTCACTGGAAAACGGGCAGGACCGATATAACCCTGTTCCTTTACAGCATTAATGATGAACTGTGCATTGAAATCAGGTACACTTCAATTGATTTTCTTAAAAAAGCGGATGAGGAAAAGAAGGTAAACCTCCTTAAAAACCTGTAAAACAGGGTTTATAATGCCTTTCAGAACCGGTATTGCAGGCTGATTCCCGTCATTGCATGCGTGGACTTCACATCCACCGAAAGCGCTTTTAACTTTTCCTTGTACCAGCTCGATTTGCTGATCCCGCTAACCAGGAAGATAATCCCGGTAAGGGTGATGGCGCCGTCAGCAACAATTACAATGGTTCTGGCGGTCTGGTGTATGCCTCTTATCAGGGATATGGAATCTTCCTTCCCGGCAACTTCTCCCGCGACCTGTTTCTGGGTCTGTATCTTTATTTCCGTCGCCGCCGACACTGTGTCACGGGATTTCCTGTCCGTTCCAACCTTCCTGTTATTTTACGACCGAACGGAGATATTCATATATAGCCAATGCGTCCTGTTGAGAGATCTTCTGGTCGGGCATGGGCACGTTGTTGTATTTTTTAAACAACTCCTTTACCGTTGCATTGCTCTTCTGCATTTCGACCGGGTTTACAATCATGTTGAGGATAAACTCGGGACTGTAGGTCTTTGTGGCATTCCTCAGCGGCGGCCCTACTTTGTTGGCGTCAAGTTCGTGACACAACAGGCATTTATTGGTGAAGACCGACAATCCTGTTTTGATCTTATCCTTGTCGGGCGGAGCCAGGGTGACATTCTGGAAGGGTCCTGTCCCTTTGTCGGCCGCTACTCCCTGAGGGTCTCCCGGCGTGTCTGATGCGGTTACGGAGGCTTGCGGGCCACCCGAAAAACTGGCGGTGGTGAGGGCAATCACGAGGATTGCCAGGGTAATGAAAACTTTGCTCATAGAGGATGGTTTTTAGCTGTTTATAATATTCAGATCAGAAGTTGAACCAGGCAAGCAGGTACAGGGTGTTGTTATTGCCGGCATTCCTGCCGGAGCCGTCGTAATCGGTGCCGGCCCCGTTGAACCGGTTGTAATAAACATATTGAAGCGAGAGACGAATGTTGTACCATGGAAGATAATCGACTTCGGCAATGAAACCATCGCTGTCCGGCGAACCTGTCTGGCTCCCCGTGACGGACTCGGGCTTGTAAAGTCCGCTGTCATGACTCCCTTTCAGGGCAAAATAGCCCAGTGAGAGTCCGACTCCCTTGTTGAAGAAGAGTTCACCGGATATTTTGAACGAATTGAGATGATTCGTTGCGTTCATTGAGCCGCTCGAGTCGAATGTCGCCGTCAGTTTCTGGTTTTCCCAGTAATAGGAGGGGTGTATAACAAATGAGCCGATAGGGAAAGTCAGTTCGTATTGCCCGTCGAGCCCGATGTCGGTATAATCATCCGTGTGACCGCTCACGCCGGTGGGATGCAGGCGGGTTATCATCCCGGTGGTGCCGATCTCCAGGTAATGTTTATCCCATTTGTGCTGCAGCGCTACGCGCCAGTAGGGAGCCACCCCCTGGATGATGCCTGTTGATGCCGGCCCCGGTGGAGCGGCAACACCCTGCTGGGCTGAACGGTATATGCTGCCTTCCAGGTATACCAGGCTGTTGAAGTACCCGTAGGCGCCAAGACCGACCACCTGCTGCGCAAGCGCCCCTTCAATAAGGGTGGAGGCGGTCGGCGTTGGGGCAACCCCGGAAGTTGCATAGGGAAACCGCCAGGCGGGGATGCTGTTCCACACATCCTGCACCGACGGGTTGTTGTTCAGGGTGAACCCATAAATCAACCTTTTCGTTGCAATGGTAGTGGTGTTGCTGTATCGGATGTCCGTGTTGTCCATCCCGATGGTCCCGCCCTGCCCTGAATAGGTGAGTTGTATAAAGGTCCCGAGGTGGTTGGTGATGAGTCCTGAATAAAACAGGCTCAGTTGCTGCGGGAACTCCACATTCGTGTTCTGGGTCCCGGGGATGCTTTTTGCCGTATTGGTGACGGAGGTCTGGAACATGGCCGACAGGGGCGAGTTTGTAAGGAGTTTCAGCATGTTGTGTTCCTTTTCATTGGTCGCCTCGATGGTCGTTGATCCGGTGAAGGTGTACCCGTTCAGTTTGAATTCCCGGCCGAAGGCCGTGAGTTGCGGGAACACCGTATGGCAGGCTGAACAGGGCATGCCGGTCTGCCTAGCATAACTGGGTACGGCAAAGACACCTGTGGTGCCCGAAACGGCATAAAAAACAACCAGCAGCAACAGGCACCAGGCAAATCGGGGGTGTGACGGGGAGAGTGTTTTCTGCATTGAAATCTGGAGTCCAATCGGTGATTTTTTCTTATTTGTACCCATGCTTATTTCCTCCTTTTTTATATGGTTAAATTACAACCACTAATTTATGTAATTTTTACCTGATAGCTGCAGGAAATATTATTAATGCGTCATTTCACCAGGGTCCATCGTGCAACGGTATTCTTCAGCGGCGGAACCGATCGCAGGTACACATAAATCGCGGCAAGATCGGTTGAATCCATCCCGGCATACATGGTCCAAGGCATGATGGTCACAAGGGCTCCATTGTCTAAAGTGCCGGGAGAATAGGTTGAAAGATCGTATGATTTGAACCGTCCGATAAACCAGTCTTTTGACCACTGGCCGATCCCGGTCTCCTTGTCCGGCGTGATGTTGGATGAACGAAGCATCCCGCCAGGCATCTGAAACTCCCTGCCCCCCGAGAAGGCCTTTTCGGGGATGATCTGGTTTTTTGCAACCGGCGTATGGCAATCGATACAGGCGGCCGCCTCTGTAAGGTACTTCCCGTAAACGAGGGTGTCTGATTTTGATGGAACCGGCCGTGGAGAGGCCTTCTCCGGCATCGTGTGAAGGAGGATGTTCACGGGGAAGTTTGCCACTGATTTCGGAGGTTTCCCGGCTATGGCGGGCAAGGTACGCAGGTATGCGACAATGCTGTATATGTCTTCTGTTGCCATCCTTCCATAATAGGCGCACGGCATGACCGGGAAGATCGGCTGGTTGTCGCGGGTAACGCCACTGGTGATGGCTCTGAAAAGTTCCCCGTCGCTCCAGCCGGAAAGGCTGTAGGGGGTGATGTTCGGCGAATAAAAAGTTCCCGGGAATCCCATTTGCGCATCAAACTTTTCGCCTCCTTTTCCCTCTGTACCACGCACAACCGGACCGGAGAACCTGCCCCAATCGCGCGTTGAATGACAATCGATACATACCGTGACATGGTTGGCAAGGTAATTGCCCCGCGCCACCCGCTGCGGGGTAATTTCGATTTTAAGATCCGGAACCGGGATGTGCGGAAGGAAGAGGGTAATATAACCAATTAGTGAAAAACAAACAACGAAAATGGCCAGGAGTCCGTAAGCGGCGACCCGGCCTGCTTTAAACTTTTTCATAGCAATTATTTTTGGTTAATAATCTCAAAAGTAAATACAAAATATTTTTATAACAAATTAATTATGAACTAATTACTGTTATTTATTTCACAAATGATTGATCTGTAACGAAGCATCATATGTAAAAATTCCAGGTACTCCATGGTTTTTTTCAATACAGTACGGGCTCTTTCCGGTCGCAAGGATGGATCCATGTGAAAATTATTCCCGGGTATAATGATTTAAAACGCAGGAAAAACAGTCATTTTGATTATCATAGACGTCCGGTAGCCCGGGAACGTTAATCGCTTAACAACCGGCCATTATTCCTGAATTTAAAAAACGATGAAAAGGATCTTCGTCACCCTTTTTGCATCTCTGCTCATCTCCTTTCTGCATGCCCAGAACTGGCTTCCCCTTGTCTCAGGGAGTTCCGAATTGCTGAATTCCATTTGTTTCGTCGGCACCGATACCGGATTTGTGGTGGGGGAGAACGGTACGATTCTCAAAACGATCGATGGAGGGATGCAATGGTCGGCACAGAATTCAGGCACTGTTTATCCTTTCTATTCGGTTTCCTTTACCGATAAACTGAGGGGATTTGTGGCCGGGGCTCCCGGAATGATCCTGAAAACGACCAACGGCGGGAATCTGTGGACTTTCAAAGGGTCGGGAACCTCAAACCCGTTGCATTCGGTTTTTTTTTCTGATCCGTATACCGGTTACGCGGTTGGCGGGTACAGCGGTTTGTATGGTACCGCCGTAAAAACAACCGACGGCGGCTTGTCCTGGACTGTTTTGGACCCCGGGACGATCTTCGAACTGAACTCGGTGTTTTTTACGGACACTCAAACCGGTTATGCGGCAAGGTGGTTTCAAAGGGACTGAGCCTCAGCCCTAACCCGTCGGGAGACAGGGTCCATATAGTCACAACGCAAAAAGCCGGGCCCCATCATCTCTGCGTTTATGCCCCCGATGGGTTGGAAATACTGAGCATCTCCTTTACGGGCCTGGTTGCACACGCCGACATCTCCGGCTTCCCCGCCGGGATTTATTTTGTGAGGGTCACCAGCGACAGGAACGTCGAAACCGGCAGGTTCATTAAGAACTGACCCTATATAAACGTAATATTGGCTATCTGGCAAACCTGACATCAAGCGAAGGATACAGAAATTAGTGTTTCCAAAGGGTTTGGTCCCGGACACTCTTTTAAATCTGAAATCTGAAATCTGAAATGTGAAATTCCTGATGCCTGCCTACTGTTGATTGTTTTCGGTTTACTGGATTTATGAAAATTGAATGATTTGCTCCTTCCCTTAACAGGACACAATTATGGAAGGCAAGGTGTTTCAAAAATTCTGAGCGTTTCATCAGGCGAACCTCAGTTTCCTGCGGATAATTTTTTTTCCCTGGTAGAGACTCAGTGTCGATTCACGGGCATTTGAAATGACCAGGTCCAGTGCATCCTGAAGGTTTTGTTTCAGTTCCGCCACCGTTTTTCCCTGCGAAATTACTCAGGCAATTCTTCGAGTTGTCCGGCATACCAGCCATCATCGCTTTTTTCAATAATGGCAGTGAAATCGATATGCTTATTCTTCCTGGGTTTCATCTTCTTTGTTTAGAAGAACAAAGTTACAAAAAAATTAAAAATAGATAATCTTAACACACCTGTCGCTGACTGATCCATACTGCCCGTTGTTGTTTGTTTCAAAACGTCTTTCTAATCTCCGAACTGATCCTAAATTTTTATTATCCTCCTGACAACAATGCTTCGTTCATTGACATAGTTTACAAAATAACATCCGCTTGTAAGATTGCTAATATCAATTTCACTCAAATTCGCTTTGATTTGGTGTGTGATAAGTACCCGACCTGTGAAATCCATAATTATCAACTTACTTTTCTGGTTCAGATCTCGTATTTCTGCAGTGATCCTGTCTGTGGCTGGGTTGGGATAAACCATAAACCCATCTGAATTATTCTGTCCTGTTTCATTGAGCCCAACGCCTCCAGAATACTTGTAAATGGAACCATGATCGCCAACAGCCCATCCATGGCTGGCGTCTGAAAAAAACACACCCTGGAAGAGCCCATTTATATTATATTGGGTCAATGTCCAGGTTGATCCGCCATCGCTGGTGCTATAGATGGAACCATACTGACCCGCAGCATATCCAGTGTTCACATCCGTAAAATAAACAGAAAATAAAATGCCTGCATTCGGTGGGGTTATGTTAATCCAATTTTGACCATCCATGGTTTTAAGGATTACTCCTTCCCCGGCGGCATACCCAACCGTAGTATTAGGAATAAAAAAAACGGAGGCTAAATTCTTGTTTGTAATTGATGTTAATTGCGTCCACGTTGCTCCTGCATCAGTGGTTTTTGCGATTACTCCAACCATTCCGACCGCATAACCTGTGTTGCCGGTTGAAAATGAAACGCTCAGCATTTCCCATGTCGTAGTGAAAACCACACTCCACGTAGCCCCCGCGTCAGTGGTCCTGATGATTTGTCCCCCACTAAAACTAGCCCCTCCAACAATAAATCCAATATCAGGGGTCGAAAAACAAATGTCGTATGCGGCAACCCCTGTCCCTGTGTCTGTCATGGTCCAGGTGAGCCCGCCGTCTGTCGTTTTCATAAGAACTGGGAGGTTGGCGCCTACTACATAACCGACATTTGAGTTCATAAACCAGAGGGCGTTGCAACCATCAGATGGAAGGTTGATTTTATTCCAGGAAGAACCTCCGTCAACCGTTTTCAAAAGATAGGGCATTCCCTGGGCTGTTACAAACCCAGTGTTGTTGTCTGTAAAGTAAACATCCATTAAATTATCAGTGACGTTGCTTGTCTGCTGATTCCACTGGGCATTTGATGCGATGTTTCCCGACAAAAATAAGACCAGGAAAATGCCGAAAATCTTTGTGTTCATATTACAACAATTGATTGTTAATCCTGACCAAACAAAAGGCGATGAACCAAAACAATAGCAATTTAGTAAAAGTTGATCATATAGAGAAGATTAGCCCTGAAATATTTAAAAATCCCGATCGAAGTAAACAGGTAGCCACCGTTAATTGGCTGGGAACTGGTTTGGAGATACCTAACCTGGATATCAAGGTAAAAAAAGCAATTGATTTCTCGCAAACCGTAATTAAATACTGGCTATCTGGCAATCCTGAAATTAAGCGAAGGATACAGAAATTAGTGTTTCCAAAGGGTTTGGTCCCGGACACTCAAAAAAGGCAATACCTGACTTCAAAATTCAATGCTCATTTTTCAGAAAAGCAAGCATTCATAAGGCTTTTAGAAGAGGCAAAAAAAAATCCCCATCAAAAATGATGAGGATTCCGACTTGGTAGCGGGGATAGGATTTGTCCCGACTTAAAGTCGGGATATGAGCCCAACGAACTATCCTATTTGAATGATTTTCAAGATCATCGACTTGCTTTTATAGGATTTTATCTTTTTCTCGGCAGCTTCCGCCTCCACTTTTGTTTGATATTGCTGTTTGAAAACAAGATTCCATGGCTGGTATCGTTTTGTAAACCCTTTGTTTTGCGGATGATTATGGGCACTGAGCCTGCCTTCAGGGTTTGAGGAGGAACCGACATAGAATTTGTCGGCCGATGGAGAATATATGATGTAAACGTAATGCATAAAAAAAGGTTGAACCTTTAATGATTCAACCTTTTGTAGTAGCGGGGACAGGATTCGAACCTATGACCTTTGGGTTATGAGCCCAACGAGCTACCACTGCTCCACCCCGCAATATATTTTCAATAATTTAAGAACCAAATTCTGGCAGGATTCGAACCTGTGTCCCGACTTTAAGTCGGGATATGAGCCCAACGAGCAATCCCGAGTTTAACTCGGGACTCCACC
>CAIMWF010000117.1 GCA_903845055.1 uncultured Bacteroidales bacterium
AATATTATTTTTAATTCGATTATTATTATGAAAAATGGAAAAGTAAAATTCTTTAATGAGTCAAAAGGATTTGGATTTATTATGGACTCCGAGACAGGCAAAGAATATTTCGTTCATGCCTCTGGTTTAATTGACCGTATCCGGGAAAATGACGAAGTAACATTCGACCTGACCGAAGGTAAAAAAGGATTAAATGCTGTAAATGTTAAACTGGTATAAGCTTAACCAAAAACGATTTTAATCTTAGAGGCTGTCTCACACAATGGGGCAGCCTCTTTTGTTTTCCGGATTTTCCATTGCGGCCCTGACCTTCGGGCATGGAATTTTGGATTCTTTTCAGTGCCATTTGAAAAACCGCATTCCCGCGATGAAGAATACAATCCCGGTGGCAGTGAGAATAACAATGGGAAACGCCACCTCCCCGAATCCCGCACCTTCTATAAAAACACTGCGCATGCCGTCGGCCATCATGGTCAGCGGGAACTTCTGAATGGCCGGGATACTCCACCCGGGAAAATTATGGTAACTGAAAAAGACCCCCGAAAGCACCATCATGGGCATGCTGAAAGCATTGATCAGCCCGTTGCCGATTTCGGTTTTGGCCGTGTGGCATGAAATGAAGATCGCAATGCCTGAAAAGGCAAAATTGCCGGCCAGGAAAAGGGTGAACAGCGCCGCCACATTTCCCTGGATGGTGGTATGGAATAACAGGAAAGCCACCAGGAAGAGCAGCCCCGCCTCCACGAAATTCATCAGGACCCGCACGGCAATCTGCGCCAGGAGAAAATTCGACTTCTTCAACGGCGTGGCTACCATGCGTCGAAGCAGTTTCTTCGACCGGCGTTCGATGATGGCATAGCTGATCCCCCACATTGACGACATCATCACCCCCATTGCGATCAGCCCGGGGATCAGGAAATCGATGTATCGGGTGCCGCTCACGGTAAGCGGAACGACGGAAGTTCCGCTGCCGGCGAGCACCGTCCCTTTCGAATTGAACATCCTGCTGAGTTTGAGGTAGGTCAGCTGGGCCTCGGGGTTCATCGGGTCGAAATGATACTGCAGGGCCCCGCTTTTCTCGTCGAGGATGAGGTTCAGGCTGCCCCGCTTCAGCAACACCATGGCCTGCTGCCATTCCATGGAACGGAAGACGAAGGTGGTGTTCCCGAGCTTGTCGTCGGCGATGGTGATGGTGCGGGAAAACGTTCCTGTTTTATCCTTTTCGATGGATGACCTGCCGGCGTCTAAAAACTGCAGGAGGGCCGAAGCCGAATCATTCGGATGCCAGACAAGGTGGTTCTCTCCGGCGACCGCCACGATGGTGACCACATCCTTTTTCCGGGTGAAGGCCATCCCCAGGCCGATCGACATGAGGATAGGAAAGACGGTTCCCCAGAAAAGGACGCCCGGTTCGCGGATCAGCTCCCTGAAGTTTGTGGCTATCAGCTGGTAAAGCTGGCTGTTTGTGATTCGGTCAGTCATGGAGGTGGCGGCCGGTAAGTGAGATAAAAAGATCATCGAGGGTAATCCGGCGGGTTTCAACCGGTTTCACGGGCAGATCCCGAACTTCGCCCAGCAATGCAGTGAGGGTTCCCTCTTTCAGAATTTTTCCCTGGTCGATGATCACGATCGAATCGCACAGTTGTTCGGCCTCTTCCATGTAGTGGGTGGTCAGGATCAGGGAGGTTTGCGCCTGTTCCTTGAGCTTACGCAGGATCGCCCATATCTCACGACGGGCATTCGGGTCAAGACCGGTGGTAGGCTCGTCGAGCAGCAGTATCCTGGGCTTGTTGAGCAGCGAGATCCCCAGCGCGAGGCGCTGCCGCTGTCCTCCCGAAAGATTGACCACCCAGGCCCGTTTTTTTTCTTCCAGGGCAATGAGTTGCATTACCTCTTCGCACCGTTCTTTCCCGATGCCGAAAAAACTGGCAAAGAGCCGCAGGGTCTCCCATACGCTGAGCTTGTCGATGAAATGCGTCTCCTGCAACGAAAGGCCGATAATCTGCCGCAAATAATTTTCATTCCCTTTCCAGGTTTTCCCCATGATGAGTATCTCCCCTTCATCGGGTTGCTGTATCCCTTCGATCAATTCGACCAGCGTGGTTTTACCGGCGCCGTTCGGCCCAAGGATCGCCACAAACCGGCCCGCCTCAATGGCAAGGTCGATCCCCCGCACCGCCTGTACGGTCTTGAACGACTTATGAACGTTGCTGACCCTGATGACCAGGTTGCCTCCAGGCGTTTCGGGATGGGTCATGCGGTTGTATCGGTTGGTTTCCAGCGGGCCTCGAGCACGCGGTAAGGGTAATGTGTCACCATCTGCCGGGCATTCGGGCAGGAGGTCGTGTGGATCCGGATCCCCTGCAGGATGCTTACGAATGCAAAGATCGGCTTTCCCGGAACAGGATTGCAGCATTTTGCGAATTCATAATGCAACGATTTGATCTTCGGATCTATGATGACAAAGTCCTCCTTACCTGCCATCACCCCCGAGATCCGCTCGGGAAAACTTTCCTCCTTTGCCGGCACGGGAATCACCGTCGGATCGGGAGTGGTAAGCGCCTTCTTGATCTTGCTCAGGTCGGCCTTCCCCTCGCCGAAGCGCTGGTACAGGTCGAGGATGCTGTCGCAGCCAAAATAGGCGACCAGCTTGTTGATGACCGTATCGATGAATTCAAATCCCAGTTGGGTCACCTTGTTCTTGATGACCTCCTTGCCCACGTCGGCCTCCCTGAAGGCCTCCATTTTCAGTGCATGCTTGATACGGGCGAGGTTGCGGGGGCTCTTTACGATGTCGAGCCAGCCGGTATTGGGTTTCTGCGTTTTGGAGGTAAGTATTTTTACCGTGTCGCCATTTTGCAGGATATGTTTCATCTGTACCATCTTCCCGTTGACGATGGCCCCGGTGCAGGTGGAACCCACCTCGGAATGGATCTCGAAGGCGAAATCGAGCACGGTATATCCCGACTTCATTCGCTTGAGGTCGCCGTTCGGGGTAAAGATGAAGATCTCGTCGGAGTAAAGCGCCTTCTTTTCACGGCTGATCGATTTCTCCAGCGAGGTATGCACCGGCCTTTCAAGCAGCTCGCGGATCGACGCGTAAAGATCGGTCTTTGATTCGCCCTCTCCGCCTGATTTGTATTTCCAGTGAGCGGCATATCCCTTTTCGGCGACCTCGTCCATGCGCCGCGTCCTGATCTGGACCTCCACCCAGCGCCCTCCCGGCCCGATCACCGTGGTGTGAAGGGATTCGTAGCCGGTAGGTTTGGGCAGGGTGATCCAGTCGCGCAACCTGCGGGGATTCGGGGTATAGATGTCGGTGACCAGGGAGTAAATCTTCCAGCAATCGGCGGCATCGTTTTCAACGGTCCTGTTCAGGATGATCCGGATGGCAAAAAGATCGTAAACCTTTTCAAATTCAACCTTCTGGGTGACCATTTTCCTGCGGATGGAGGGGATCGATTTCACCCTGCTTTTCAGCTCGCATTCAAATCCGTGTTCAAGAAGGCTATCCCGGATAGGCTTTATGAAGTCGGCGGTATACTGGTCGCGGCCGGCCCTGGTTTCGGTGATCTTTTTCTCGATCAGTTCATAGGTTTCGCGGTCGTGAAAGCGCATGACGCGATCCTCAAGTTCGTTCTTTATCTTGTAAAGCCCGAGCCGGTGGGCAATGGGAATGTACAATGCCTGGGTTTCGCCGGTGATGATGTTCTGCTTCTCAGGCGGGTAGGTGTCAAGGTGGCGCATGTCGTAAAGACGCATGCCCAGCCGGATCAGCAATACCCGGATATCGTCGGAAAGGGTCAGGAGCAACCCGATGAAGTTTTCCTTGTTGGTGTCGTACTTTTTGGTATCGATCCGCTCCAGTTTGTGAATCCCCTCCACCAGCCCGATAACCGGCCGGCCATATTCGGCCTCTATCATCTCCCTCGACAGGACCCCTTTATCCACGACGTTTTTAAGGATGACACACTTCACCGATTCCAGCCCCAGTCCCATTTCATCGAGGATGATCTTCGCTGTTTCCAGCACCATCCCTGCATATCCGGCGTCGAGGTCGCGCGCCGACTGGTGAAGCATGGCGGCAAAAGCCTTCCTGAGGGTAGTTTTCTCGACCCTCAGCACATCGTATTCCAGAAGATCCTCCAGGGTTAATTCCGAAGCCTCACCATGGGTATAGGAATGTTTCATCAATATCCGTTTTCGATCCTTTCAGCATACTCCCGAAATCAAACGCAAAGTTAATGGAGATATTTCAGATTTTGTTTGTCCAATTTAGAATTATTCTTAATTTAGTAGGCTGGAAATCCAACCCAGCAACCAGAATCAGCGCATGTTCCGAATAGAAAGCAAAATCGACCCAAGGAGCCCGGAGTTTCAGCAAAACCGGGATGAGTACCTGAAATTACTGAAACGGTTTAAAGAGATACTCTCCACCATCAGGAAGGGAGGGCCGGAACAGGCTGTTGCAAAGCACAGGGAACGGGGCAAACTGCTGGTTCGCGAACGCATCGACCTGCTGATCGACCGCAACACCCCCTTCATCGAACTTTCGGCCCTTGCCGCCTACGGGTTGTACGACGATGGGTTTCCCTCGGCGGGTATCGTCACCGGCATCGGGGTGATCCACGGAAAGGAGGTGATGATCGTTGCCAACGACGCAACGGTCAAGGGCGGCACCTATGTAAAAGAGTCGATCAAAAAGCATGTCAGGGCCCAGGAGATCGCCATGGAGAACAGGCTCCCGTGTGTCTACCTGGTCGATTCGGGGGGAGTCTTCCTCCCCGAGCAGGCCAATGTCTTTCCCGACAAATATGATTTCGGTCGCTTTTTCTTCAACCAGGCCAGGCTTTCGGCCCAGGGCATTCCCCAGGTGGCGGTGGTGATGGGATCGTGTACGGCAGGGGGGGCCTATGTTCCCGCCATGAGCGATGAAACCATTATTGTGCGCAACCAGGGCACCATCTTTATCGGCGGCCCGCCGCTGGTAAAGGCGGCAACCGGGGAGGAGGTTACGGCCGAAGAACTCGGCGGGGCCGAAGTCCACACCATGATTTCCGGGGTGGCCGACCATCTTGCCGAAAATGATGTTCATGCCATCCAGATATGCCGGAATATTTTTGAATCGATCAGGCGGCATGAATACCAGCCGCTCGAAACCAGTCCCATTGAGGAGCCGTTTTACAACCCCGAAGAGTTGTACGGGATCCTCCCCGTCGACCTTAAAAAGGCGGTCGATTCAAAGGAGGTGATCGCCCGGATGGTTGACGGCAGTCTCTTCCATGAGTTCAAGGAACGTTATGCACCCACGATCACTACCGGTTTTGCACGCATCATGGGATACCCCGTCGGCATTCTTGCCAACAACGGCGTGCTCTTCGGCGAAACCGCCCTCAAGGGGGCCCACTTTGTCGAGTTGTGCACCTCCAGGAACATCCCGATCCTCTTTTTGCAGAACATCACCGGGTTCATCGTCGGGAAGCAGTACGAACGGGCGGGGATCGCCCGCGACGGCGCGAAGTTCGTTCATGCCGTTGCCAATGCGAAGGTGCCCAAGTTCACTGTCGTCTTCGGCGGTTCGTTCGGGGCGGGGAATTATGCCATGGCCGGCCGCGCCTATGAACCGAGGTTCCTCTTCATGTATCCCAATTCCAAAATTTCGGTGATGGGTGGCGAACAGGCGGCCAGTGTGCTGATCACGGTCAAGGAGGATCAGCTCAGGGCGGCCGGGAAAAGCCTTTCGCCCGAAGACCGGGAGAAGATGCAGCAGATCATCCTGAAGAAATACGAGGATGAGGGCTCGGCCTATTTCAGCACCGCCAGGCTTTGGGACGACGGGATCATCGACCCGGTCGACACCCGGAAGATCATCGGGCTGGCGATCGCCATTTCGCAGAATAAGAAGTACGACAAAACCGAATACGGGGTATTCAGGATGTAATCCTTGCCTCCGGCTGAAGCCGGAGATTGTATTTCAGGTTGCTAATAGTTTAAATAAAATGAATGAAAAATTTTGGCTAAAGCCATTAAACTCCCTAACCCTGTCAACCTCCAGCTACAGCCGGAGGCAATTTATAAATTGCCACCAGCTTCAGCTAGTGGTTAACGAAGCAACAGACAATGTGGCTTTAGCCGAAATTTTGAAGAATATGCCCCTTGTAAAAGTAAATATTCACCAGGAGAAACACTACAGTTACAAAACGTTTAGTGAGGAATGTGAAGCGTTTATGAATAAATAAAGCCGGAAGAAGTTAAAAATTATAATTTGTTACCATGGCATCTTATCAAACCATTGAGAATAAAACGGAGAATGGCATCCTCACCATCTGGCTCAACCGCCCGGAGGTGCACAACGCATTCAACGAAACCATGCTCCGTGAGCTTACGGAGTGCTTTGAAACGCTTGGCGACGCGACCCTCTGCGTGATCCTCCGCGGCCGGGGACGCTCGTTCTGCGCCGGGGTCGACCTGAACTGGATGAAATCGGTATCGCAGAACAGTTATGAGCAGAATTACTCGGAAAGTCTGCTGTTATCGAAATGCTTCCTGTCCATCTATACCTGCCGGCGCCCCACCATTGCCGCGGTCCATGGCGTGGCACTGGGCGGGGCCAACGGGCTGCTGTCGGCCTGCGACCTGGCCTACTGCACCGACGACGCCACCTTTTCGCTGAGTGAAGTCAAGATCGGCATCGTGCCTGCCTGCATCTCACCTTATGTGATCAAACGCATCGGCGAATACGGCGCACGGGAACTGATGATCACCGGCCGGCGCATTCACGGCAAAGAAGCCGAACATTTCAGGTTGGTGAACAAATCGGTGGAAACACCGGGGCTGGAGGAAATACTGGATGATGTGACCGGGCTGCTCCGCACCAGCGGTCCCGTTGCGATGAGCCAGTGCAAGACCCTGATCCATGATGTGGCAAACAAGCTCACCTTTGCCGAAACGTATGAATACACCGCCCGTATGATCGCCGAAATCCGGGCATCCGATGAGGGACAGGAGGGGATGAAAGCCTTCCTTGAAAAACGCAAACCGAACTGGGTAAAATAGCATGCCTGTGATCCAAAAAATTCTCATAGCAAACCGGGGCGAAATCGCTGTCCGGGTCATCAGAACGGCCAGGAAGCTGGCCATTAAGACTGTTGCAGTATACTCGGCGATCGATGCCGGTTCCCTGCACGTTTCATTTGCCGACGAGGCCTATTGCATCGGGGAAGTGGAACTCAGCGAAACCTACCTGAATATCCCGAAGATCATCGAAGTGGCGGTCAGATCAAAGTGTGATGCCGTGCACCCCGGGTATGGATTCCTTGCAGAGAATCCCCTGTTTGTAGATGCATGCCATCAGGCAGGTCTGATTTTCATAGGCCCCGACACCCAAGCGATGAAGGTCATGGGGAACAAGATAAAGGCACGCGCATTTGTCAGGGAACTCAACATCCCGATGACGGATGGTGTCACAGGAACGAAGGAAGAGCTTGAAAAAACCGCGGCCAGGATTGGTTTCCCGGTGCTTCTCAAGGCCGCCGCCGGCGGCGGAGGCAAGGGGATGCGTGTTGTATACCAAGCTGCCGGACTGGCAGAGGCCATTGAATCGACCAGCCGCCAGGCAAAAGCATACTTCGGGGATGAAACGGTATATATCGAAAGATATATCGTGGAACCCCGCCACATCGAGGTTCAGATCCTGGGAGACAATTTCGGCAATGTGATCCACCTGTTCGAACGCGAATGCTCCATCCAGCGCAGGTACCAGAAGATCATCGAAGAATCTCCCTCCCCCACGCTCACCCCCGCGGTCCGCGCCCGGATGGGAGATGCGGCCGTGGCCATCGGGAAGGCAATCGGCTATAACAATGCAGGAACGATAGAATTCCTGGTCGACAAAAACCTTGACTTTTACTTCCTGGAGATGAACACCCGCATCCAGGTGGAGCACCCGGTAACCGAGATGGTCACCGGCATAGACATCGTTGAGGAGCAGATCGTGGTTGCCTCTGGTAACCCGCTGCGCATGCGGCAGGAGGATGTCAGGCAGCAGGGACATGCCATTGAATGCCGTATTTATGCGGAAGACCCGGCCAACAATTTCCAGCCCTCCCCCGGGGTCATGACCTTTTACCGGGAGCCGGAACTTCCGGGTATCCGCATCGACAGCGGGATTGGTCCGAAAACGGAGATCAGGAGCTCCTTCGACCCCATGATCTGCAAGCTGGTGGTGAATGGGAGAGACCGCCACGAGGCGACCCAGTTGATGCTGCAGGCCCTGAACGGGTATATCATCCACGGCATCAGGACCAACATCACCTACCTGGTCAAACTGCTGCAGGGCAATGCCTTTGTCACCAATACCATATCAACCCGTTTTTGCGATGACCATACCGCCGCCCTTGTCAGTGAGATTGAAAAGGAGCGGGCCGAGATTCCCCCTTACGTGCCCATCGCCGGGTACCTGATGGTCACCCTGAACCGGCAACCGGAGCGGGTTCGCGGATCGGAGGTAAAACCGAATATCTGGGAGACCATCGGTTACTGGCGAAACCTGATGACGATACAGGTTATGTTCGACGACCAGGCGTTCCAGGTCAACATTCCCGGTTATTCGCGAACCCGGTTTTTCTTCGAGATCGGTGGCAAGTCCTACCAGGCCACCCTCGGATCATGTTCGGCACACAGCGTTGAATTCACCATCAATCATCACAATTACATTGCCTATGTTTCGGAGGACCAGGATGACCTGGCATCGCTGACCGTCAGCGGGCACACCTTCCGGTTAAAGCGACCCGACCTTCTCACCGAGTCGGTCACCGCTTCAGCCTTCGATCTCACGGGGCACGACAACAACCAGGTCACATCACCCATGCCCGGCAAGGTAATCAAGATCCTGGTGCAGGCGGGAGATACGGTCAGGAAGGGCGATGTCGTAATGATCATCGAGGCCATGAAAATGGAAAACCAGGTTGTCTCACCGCGCGAGGCGGTTGTCAGGGAAGTTTTCGTTAGTGTAAATGACCGCGTGGAGAGCAGCAAGGTGCTGGTGGAATTTGAGGATTTGGAAATTTGAGGATGTGAAGATTTGGGGATGGGAAAATTTGGGGATGGGAAAATTTGGGGATAGGGAAATGAAGTCAGGGCAGCACAAGTTTTAAGATTTAAGTTGGGGTTTTGAGTTTTTAATTTTGAGTTTTCAGTTTAAAAAAATGCATTATGAATTTTCCTAAAAAAGTCACCATTGGTGATATAACCGTCAGGGACGGGTTCCAGCATGAAGAGATATTTATTCCGACCGATGCCAAGGTTTGGCTGGCGGAACAACTGATCCTGTCGGGGTTCAGGCACATCGAGGTTACCAACCTGGGGAATCCTTCCGGTATGCCGCAGTTCAGGGATGCCGACGAAGTGCTGAAGCGTTTGCGTTCCAGCAAGCTGGTGGCGCCGCTGCTCGGGCAGGTCTCCGTTACGGCCATTACCATCAGGGAAAAGGCCATTGAGCGGGCCATCCAGGCCCGGAAGGAGGGATGGGGTCCCGACCGGATCCTGCTGATGGTTTCGACCAGCGAATCGCATCACCGGAAAAATTCGGGGCTCAGCCTGGAAGATTACTGGAAGATGGCCGAAAAGTACATCCCGCTTGCCCATGAGGCGGGACTGAAGGTGAACGGAACCGTAAGCACCATCTGGGGTTGCCCGATCGAGGGTCCGACGACACTGGAGAAGGCCATCGAATTCTCCCGGCGCTGGTTCGACATCGGGGTGAATGATGTGGAACATGCCGATCACGACGGTTCAGCATCCCCCGACCGGGTCTATCGTTACTATTCCATGCTCCTCGATTCGGGAGTAAGGGTTGAGAAGCAGATCGTTCACTTCCATACCACACGCGGCTGGGGGCTTGCCAACGTGCTTGCCGCGCTGCAGGCCGGGATGGTCAACTACGAGTCGACCATGGGCGGCATCGGTGGCCAGCCGGCCAACTTCGTCAGCGGGGTGCCGGTAGCCGGAACCGGCAGCTATTATTACCGCGATCCGAACCTGGTCGGCCTGGTTTCTACCGAGGACATGGTGGTGATGATGGATGAGATGGGGATCGACACCCAGCTCGACATTGACAAGCTGCTGGAAACCGGTTCGATGGTTGAAAGGATCGTAGGCAGGAGGTTGCGTTCCGAGTCCATTAAAAACGGCCGCATCCCGAAATCACTTACGGGCAGGGGATGATGAGGATCATTGAATCACCGAGGGAAGGGATGCAGGGTTTTCCCCGGATCATCCCGTCGCGCGACAAGGTGCGGTATATAAACGCGCTGCTCCGGGTCGGGTTTGACACGGTGGAGACCGGCAGCCTGGTTTCGGCCCGGCTGATCCCGCAAATGGCCGATTCGGTGGAGGTGCTGAAACAGCTTGATCTTTCGGGAACCCGGTCAAACCGGATGTTCCTGGTGGTGAACAGAAAAGGGGCGGAGAAGGTTTCGGAAATGGATGAAATCACCCACCTCTCCTACCCGTTCGCCTTTTCACCCACTTTCCTGAAACTGAACGTGAACGCTTCGGTGCAGGAATCGTATGAAACGGCGGCTGCGGTGACCGAACTTTGTGAAAAAAGAGGTAAAAAAGCGGTAGTATATATTTCCATGGCCTTCGGAAATCCTTACGGGGATCCATGGGATCAGGAGATGCTGCTCCACTGGACCGGTCGGTTGCACCAGGCGGGTGCCGCGACCATCATGCTGTCGAATGTCTCGGTGGAGATCGGGGAAAAAATGATCGCAGAAATCTATAACGCGTTGATTCCCATGTTCCCGGACATCGAATTCGGCCTTCATCTGCACACTGCAGGTGAAGGATGGTACGAAAAGGTGAATGCTGCATTTCTTGCCGGCTGCCGGCGCTTCGACAGTGTGACCGGCGGATTGGGAGGATGCCCCATGGCGGGGGGAGAATTGCTGGGCAACCTGGGAACTGATCACCTGCTTTCATTTGCGGCAGGTCGCCACATGCCGGTGGGCATCGATCCCCTGGCATGGGAAGAAGCTAAGAAAATTGGGGAAGAAATCTTTATGAATATCGAATATTGATCAACGAAGTATGAGATACGAATTTAAACAGATTCGTATTCCCTTTTGAATTTTGAGTTACAGTTTTGAGTTTTGAATTTTGAGTTTTAATTTTTTAACAACCCACCCTATGTATTTAACAGAAGAGCATGACATGATCCGCAAAACAGTGCGGGATTTCGCCGAGCGTGAAATAAAACCGGTTGCGCAGGAACTCGATGAAAAGGCTGAATTTTCAATCCCGCTCACGAAGCGCATGGGGGAACTTGGCTTTTTCGGTCTGAGGACGCCGCATGAATACGGCGGACTGGACATGGACACCCTTGCTTATGTGATCGCGGTGGAAGAGTTGGCCAGGATTGACAGTTCGCAGGCAGCCACCCTGGCGGCCCACATCTCGCTTGGCATTGGCCCCATCATGAATTTTGGGACCGGCGAGCAGAAGCAAAAATACCTCCCGATGCTTTCGACGGGGGATGCCCTCTGGGCATTCGGGCTCACCGAACCCGATGCCGGGAGCGATTCCAGGGCTACCAAGACAAATGCCCGCCTCGAGGACGATCACTGGATCATCAACGGTTCAAAAATTTTTATTACCAACGGAGCTTCGGCCATCAACAAGGGGGCCACGGTACAGGTGGTTTCGGGTGAACAAAACGGTCAGAAGGAATTTTCGACGATCCTTGTCGATGCCGACACGCCCGGGTTCAAACGGGTGCCGATGCATGGCAAGATGATGTGGCGGGCCTCCGATACCTCCCAGCTCTTTTTTGATGACTGCAGGGTGCCGGCTTCCAACCTGCTGGGCAAGCGAGGCGAGGGATCGCACATTATGCTCAGCACCCTCGACAGCGGCCGCCTTGCCATCGGGGCCATGGGGCTCGGACTTGCCCAGGGCGCCTTCGAACTGGCGCTGGCATACGCAAAAAGCAGGAAGCAGTTTGGCAAGCCCATTGCGCAGTTCCAGGTTAACGCTTTCAAACTGGCTGATATGGCCACAAAGATTGAACTTGCGCGGAACCTCCTCTACAAGGGTGCATGGCTCAAATCGAACAACCTCCCGTATGCCAAGGAGGCTGCCATGGCGAAACTGTACTGTTCCGAAATTGCCCGCGAAGTGGCTGATGAAGCGGTTCAGCTCCACGGGGGGTACGGGTTGATGAAGGATTACGACATTGAACGTTTTTACCGTGACCAGCGCCTGCTGCAGATCGGCGAAGGCACTTCGGAGATCCAGAGGATGGTGATTTCTCGGTATATCGGCTGTTTCGAATAAAAAAACCGCCCCGGACCGGGGCGGTTTTCACGTTTCACTGAGTAATCAAAGGTTTGGGCAGATTATGGCAGCCAGAGGAAAGCAGTTCCTGAATGATTGTTCTTTTGCCAGTCAAGCTTGTACTTGGTCGGGCAGTTGGTGCCGGTCACGGGCTGGTTGTTGCTGTCGAATCCAAAGGTAAGGGTTGCGCTTTTGGAATCTGATGGGATCTGGTGGATCTTGATGCCTGAGCAGGGATCCCAGTCGCAGGCCTGGCGCATCACAACCGATTGGGTGATCTGGGTGTAGAAGTTTTCGTTCTGGCGGTTTGTTCCCCATACCACGAGGTTTGAATAGTTGTCTTCTGTCCCGAAGCCGTCGAGCGTCATGACCAGCTGTCCCGGCGTACCGGTAAAGGTCTTCTGGCGAGCGATGTTCCATACCCTGGTGGTATTGTCGCTGAAGGTCACGGTTTCATTTCCCCAGGTCTTCTGCACAATCGATGTGATCCCGTTCCCGAGTTGCGGAATGACGCCTCCACTGACATTTTCATGTGTCTTTATGCCATTGAGGGTGATGGTCTTCTGACTGGCAACCTTGGTGATGGTGAAGTTGATGTGTTTCACGATGACCGTGGCGCCTGCCTGGTACCAGTGCGAACCGAATTTTTTCTTGATCTCCACCTGGCCGGTCCTGTAACGGGTCCCGCTGCAATTCAAACCATGATAGGTGATGTGGATGGTGATGGTATCGTTGACCACGCTTGTCGAATCAATGGTTGCATTGCACGGCAGCGATTCTGTCGATTTCAGGTTTCCACCCGAAAGGATGTTGTTTACATCGTTCATGGCTTCGTCGGAAGCATTCTGAACCTGGTTTTCATCATTGGCGAGTTGTTGCATGGAGGCAGGATCGACCGAAGAGGTGCTCTTGTCCTTCTTGCACCCGGTTACGGAAAGCGCGACGACTGCGATGAGCAGTGCGGTGAGGCGGATGAGATTTCTGGTTTTCATGGTTGTTAGACGTTAAAATGGATACTTGTTTTTCGTTCTCTGGGGATAATACACCTGAATTTGAAGATACCCTGATACAAATTGAAATATTTTTTGAATATTTTATATCTTCCTTTAGATCAGATCAATGTAAGCTGCTTATTTTTTTACGAAGTTGCCCGGGTTCACCGTCACCGAGAGTTCATTTACGGCGCAGACGCCGAAGAAGCCCATTGCCCCGTTGCTAAGATTCGTGGTGACATTGGCGGCAGCGCCATTGAACAATCCCCCGGTCCATGCTGTTTCGAGCAGGAGTTCACGGATAAATCCTGCGTGTGCCGGGGCCAGTGAATAACGCCGCTCGGCGATAATCGTCCCGGCCGGGAACAACACCGACTCCACCTGCGGGGCAAACACCTCGCTGACATCGAGGGTCGGCAGGGTATAAAAGAGCATCCGGGCATGGGTGGCGATGGAATCAAGATGTTCATATCCTGGCACCTTCGACCAGTCGAGTTTAAGTTCCCACATGGCGGCGGCACCCACCGTTCCGAAGGCATTCGCCACCCAGCTGATATGATACAGGCTGGTGCCCTCATTCCTGGCGTATTTCAGTTCCCGGAAATAGGCGCCCGGCACCATGGCGGCCTTGGCTGAATATATATTCCCGTTGAGGGAGATCAGCAACGTATAGTTTTTTCCCTGCCTGGCAAAAAATACCGGGGAGGTAAGGTATAGCCCCGGATCGGCAGGATTTTCGTTTAAAACCCAGGTTGAATCCTCATCGCTGATCGCCACGCCCGCCCCGATCACCGGCTGCGGTTTTTCATTCAGGCTTGTCACGGTATAGGTCAGGCTTATTTCATGAGTTCTGACCTCATCGGTGAGGATGGCATTGACAATGATCTTAGGTGCGGGAGCATTCGTCACCGGCCATGAGGTCTCCTTGACACACCCCTGCAACAGGGTAAAAAGACAAACGAAGGTCAGCGCAGTTCTCATCAGAATTTAAATTGATAATTGACCGAAGGGATCATCCCGGCAACCGATACGGTTGTCGGAACGAGTTTATAGTTACCGTTGAGGTTCGCAGGCACGACAAAATTGCCGTTGCCATCCATCATTTTATTGAAATTAACCGAAAAAGGGTTCATCCGGCCATAAGCGTTGTATAGCGTCAGGGCCAGGCTGTGCCGGTAACGGTTGCCGGGCTTGTTAAAGGCATAGGCGACCGACAGGTCAAGCCGGTGGTAATCGGGCAGCCGGTCATTGTTCTTGTCCCCATAAAGCGGTACGGAAGATCCGTTTAAATAATAAAAACCAACGGGGGTGGTGATGGTGCTTCCCGTCAGGTAGATCCAGTTTGCCGTGAAGACCCAGTGTCTTTTCGTGTCATATGACAGGTTGATGCAGATATCGTTCGGGCGGTCCCAGCTGGCACGGTAGACCTTCCCGTTGTCAACGCCGGGGGTCTGCACCCACGCCCTGGACCAAGTGTACCCGATCCAGCCGGTGAATTTCCCGGTCTTTTTCCTGAACATGACCTCCAGTCCGTATGACCAACTGTCGCCGAACCGCAGTTCTCCCTCGATGAGGGTATTGAAGAGCATGTTCGCATGATCCTTGTAATCAAGATGATGGTGAAACCATTTGTAATAAGCTTCAGCCGAAAAAGCAAACGTCGACTTTGCCATTTCCCTGAAATAACCAAGGGCGACCTGGTCGGCAGTCTGTGCCGGGATGTTCGGGCCGCAGGGGGCCCACACCTCCAGTGAGTTAAACGGGGTGGTCGAATTGGAGAGCAGCTGGAGGAACTGGGTGGTGCGGCTGTAGCTGGCCTTGATGGCCGAAACAGGATCAAGTTCATAACGGATGTTGAGCCGCGGCTCGGGGCTGAAGGCTGTGGAATAGGCAACCCCGTTGCCGTAACTGATGGAATCGATGACCTTGTGGCTGGCATCGAAATAGCAGACCCGTGTCGGACCAAGATCCTGCCACACCGGCAGCCTGATCCCGTAACGGATGGAGAGTCTTTTCCCGATCTCCTGTTCATTCGAGGCATAGAGTACGTATTCCATGGCATGATACTGTGCAACAACGGGCGCCTGTTCGGCCTGGCCGCTGCCGTCGAGGGTGACATTTCCGGGGTTTGAATGGTGCAGGGTAGCCTCGAGTCCGACCCGGATGGTATTGCGCGGGTTCGGGTACCAGGTGAGATCGCTTTTAAAGGTAAGGTTGGAGATCGCCGAATTCCATGAACCGTTCTGCTCCTGCGGCAGGGTAAGCGAATAGTTGTAATGGCTGTAGTTAATTGTTGTATTGGAAAATATCCTGTTGCTGAACAGATGGTTCCACCGGAAGGTCCCGGCAAGGTTGTTCCAGGAGATGCCGAAGGAGCCGGTTTCGGTGGTTATTTTACGGTTGAAGTCATCCTCCCCCCCGTAAAAAGTAAGGAAAAACCGGTTGTTGTCGTTCAGCCTGAAGTTGAACTTTGCATTGACATCGAAAAACCGGAAATCGAAATTCTTTTTCAGCGACGGGATGTTGTTGAGCCAGTTGAGGGTCGATACACGGCCGGAGATGAAAAAGGAGCCGCGTTCTTTCACGATCGGTCCCTCCGCCGAGACATTCGAGGCATAGGGCCCCACATTGCCGGAAAAGCCAAAGTGTTTCATGTTTCCCTCCTTGGCTTTGATGTCGATGACCGACGACAGGCGGTCGCCGAAT
>CAIMWF010000118.1 GCA_903845055.1 uncultured Bacteroidales bacterium
CGATGCATACAAGATCAGGGGGGATGTTTGGAAATCCTACTTTACCCAGAATGTTCCCGACGGCTGCTGGGTCGGCTGCAACATGGCCTGCGCGAAAGGGGTCGACAATTATGAACTCCGTTCAGGTCCCTACAAGGGCGATAAGGTGATCGTCGACGGTCCCGAATATGAAACAACCTCCTCCCTGGGTTCCATTGCGGGCATCTTCAACCCCGATTTCACCATTGAAGCCAACTTTTACTGCGATACCTACGGAATCTGTACCATCAGTTGGGGCACCATCCTGGGATTCGTGATGGAATGTTACGAGAACGGCATCCTCAACGAGGAACGCACCGGCGGACTGAAACTGAATTTCGGGAATGCCGACGCGGCCATGGACCTCCTGCACCTGGTTTCCAAAGGGGAAGGATTCGGCCTGATCGCCGGCCAGGGCGTGCGGAAAATGAAAGCCCTTTTTGCGAAGAACGGCTGGGGAGATGCCGCATTCCTGCAGGATATCGGCATGGAAAACAAAGGTCTCGAATATTCCCAGTATGTTTCGAAGGAATCGCTTGCCCAGCAGGGCGGCTATGCCATGACCAACAAAGGCCCGCAACACGACGAAGCCTGGCTCATCTTCATGGACATGGTCAACAACCAGATCCCCACCTTTGAAAAAAAGGCCGAGGCACTGCACTATTTCCCCATGTTCCGCACCTGGTTCGGCCTCGCCGGGTTCTGCAAGCTTCCGTGGAATGACGTGGAGCCCGAGGACAATGCGCAGACTCCAGAGCCCGCCAAAGTTCCCGAGCACGTCGACAACTATGTGACGGTCTTCAATGCCGTTACCGGGTCGAACATCGTGAAGGGCGACATCATCCGCATGTCCGAAAGGGTCTATAACTTCCAGAGGATCTTCAACATCCGGCGGGGTGCCGGCCTGCGCAAACACGATGCGCAGCCCTATCGCGCCTGCGGCCCCGTTACCAAAGAGGAATACGAATCACGGGCAGAACGTTACGACAAACAACTGACCGAACAGGTCGGGTTCGACCCTGCCGGAAAATCCACCGAAGAAAAGATGAAGGCTTTGCGCGCCTACCGCGAAAACCGGTATGAACAACTGCTGGATGCTGTGTATGAGCGCCGCGGCTGGAATAAGAATGGCGTGCCCACGATCGAACACCTCAAAAAGCTCGGCATGGACCTGCCGGAACTGCTTGAAGTTGTAACTCCGCTGCAATAAGTAGCGAGGTGGCGAGGTGGCGAGGTAGCGAGGTAGCGAGGTAGCGAAAATTTAAAGATTTCCGGCATTTTACCATTTTACCCTTTCGCCACCTCGCTACCTCGCTATTTTTCTTCATATTTGTATGTATAAATTTTACCAATATGAAAACAATCGCTGTTAATGCAGATTTGATAGCCTATTGCGGTCTTTATTGCGGATCATGCAAAAAATATGTGGCCGGCTCGTGTCCCGGGTGTCATGAAAACAACAAGGCCTCCTGGTGCAAAATCAGGAGCTGCAACATGGAGCACGGATACGCCAGTTGCGCCGAATGCAAGGAGTTTTCCGACCCGATGTCCTGCAAAAAATTCAACAATTTCATTTCAAAGTTCTTCGCACTGATCTTCAGGTCAGACCGTGCTGCCTGCATCGCCATGATCAGGGAAAAAGGGTACGAAGGCTTTGCAAAATACATGGCAGAAAACGGCCTCCAGTCGGTCCGGAAAAACTAAACTCACTCGTCATTCGTCATTCGTAAATCGTAAATCCCATGATCCCCAACCAGTGGTATGTCATCCTTGCTTCGGATGAAGTAAAAAAGAACAGGGTTATCGGTGTAAGGCGCATGGGTGAGAATCTGGTGGCCTGGCGCGACAGTTCCGGCGTTGTCACCGTGGCGAAAGACCGGTGTCCCCATCGCGGGATTGCCCTGAGCAAGGGAAAAATGCTGCACGATCACCTGCAATGTCCTTTCCACGGACTTGAATTTGACAGTTCGGGCAGGTGCGTTTACATTCCCGCAAACGGGAAAGCAGCCGCGGTTCCCGACCATTTCAGGGCGGCAGGTTATCCCGTCGCCGAACAAAACGGTTTTATCTATCTCTGGTATACCGTTGATCCCGAAAATAGCAGGAGTCGGTCTCTTTCAAACCTACCGCCGGTACCCTGGTTTGACAACCTTGGAGGAGACTTCCCCTCCGGGGGGATGACCGACCACTGGAAGGCACACTATTCCAGGGGCATTGAAAACCAGCTCGATGTGGTTCATGTTCCCTTTATCCACCGTACGACGATCGGGAGAGGCATCGGCCCCGTGGTGAATGGCCCATATGTCGAAGTGAGCGGGAACAGCATCTCATTCTGGCCGTCAAACGAACAGGACAAGGGGCAGCAACCCATACCGGTTTCGAAAATGACCAAACCGGAACGCGTTTCAACCTATCTTACCTTTATCTTTCCGAACCTATGGCAGAACCATATCATGGATTCGCTGCGGATTGTCGTTGCCTTTGTCCCCGTTGACGATAACAATACGATCTTCTACCTGCGGATGTACCAGAAAATGGTACCATGGCCTGTTTTGAAGGAAATTTTCTTTTTCTTCCTCAAACAATTTAACCGTATCGTCCTCCACCAGGACCGGCGCGTCGTTGAAACCCACCAGCCCCAGGCCACCCGGCTGAAGATGGACGAGAACCTGATTCCCGGCGACTATCCTGTGATCCTTTACAGGAGGATGAGGGAAAATCTGAAGGCAAGCAATGCAGACAATGCAGACATTGCAGTTAATGCAGGCAAGGCACTCAATGAAGGTGATGCAGGAATTTCAGCTCCCCCGCTATGAGTTTTGATCTTTGCGCTTTACGTTCTCAATGGCATTTATCTACCTTCATGTAGGGGTAAGTGAATTCGGTGGGGGGCATGAGGGTCTCCTTGATGGTGCGCGGGTTGGTCCAGCGCAGGAGGTTCAGGTGGCTTCCCGATTTGTCGTTGGTCCCCGACCCGCGGGCGCCGCCGAAGGGCTGCTGGCCCACAACGGCGCCGGAAGGCTTGTCGTTGAAGTAAAAATTCCCCGCGGCGTACCGCAACACCCTGCAGGCCTTGTTGATGGCTTCGCGGTCTTTTGAAAAGACCGAACCCGTAAGACCGTATGGGGATGTCTGGTCGCAGATCTGCAGTGTTTCCTCGAAATCCTTGTCCTTGTATACAAAGATGGTCATAACCGGTCCGAAGATCTCCTCCTCCATGGTTTTAAAATGCGGGTTGGTTGTTTTGATCACCGTGGGCTGGACGAAAAATCCCGTCGACTTGTCACCGGTTCCGCCAAAGATCACCTCTGCGTCGGTCGATTTCTTCGCAAAATCGATGTAACCCATGATGTTGTCGAAAGAGGCCTCATCGATCACGGCATTCATGAAATGGCTGAATTCGCGCACATCGCCTACGGTGATCGTGGCAATCATATCGCCAATCCTTGATTTTACATCCGGCCACATCGATTCGGGGATATAGGCGCGGGATGCAGCGGAACATTTCTGGCCCTGGTATTCAAAGGCGCCGCGTACGATGGCCACGGAAACCTCCTGGGGATCGGACGAGGGGTGCACAAAGATGAAGTCCTTGCCGCCTGTCTCGCCGACGATCCTCGGGTAGGAACGATAGGTGCCCATATTCTTTGCGGCCATCTGCCAGAGGGTGTTGAATGTATTGTTGGAGCCGGTAAAGTGGATCCCGGTCAGATCACGGTGCCCCATCACCACGTTGCCGATCATACTGCCCGGACCCGGGATGAAGTTGATGACCCCGTCGGGCATCCCCGCTTCCTGGAAAATCTTCATCAGGTAATAATTCGACAGGAGCGAGGTGGTGGCGGGCTTCCACACGGAGGTGTTCCCCATCAGCGCGGGCGCCATGTTCAGGTTCGACGCGATGGCCGTGAAGTTGAACGGGGAAACGGTAAAGACAAATCCTTCGAGCGGGCGGTATTCGATGCGGTTGATGATCCCGGGCTGCGAATGCGGCTGCTCCTTGTATATCTCCGTAATAAAATAAGCATTGAAATTCAGGAAGTCGATGGTTTCGCAGGCCGCATCAATCTCGGCCTGGTAGGCGCTTTTGCCTTGCCCCAGCATGGTGGCGGCATTGACCTGGAACCGGTACTTTTTTGCAATCAGCTCGGCCGCCTTCAGGGTGATGGAAACCCGGTCGACCCACGGGAACGATTCCCACTCCCTGTGCGCCTTCAGGGATGTATCGATCGCCATCCTGATCTCGGCCTCACCGGCCTTGTGATAATTTGCCAACACATGCCCGTGGTCGTGCGGCATGACCACCGTCCCGGTTTTCCCGGTGCGCACCTCTTTTCCGCCGATGATCAGCGGTATGTCGAGGACTTCCGAACTCATCCGGTCCAACTCGGCATTCAATGATTTTCTTTCCCTGCACCCGGGGGCATAGCTCAGGGTATGCTCGTTCAGCGGGCGCTCAAGGTTAAATATCGCGTTGTTCATATTTGTGATTGTATATTTTGCAAAATTATATTATTTACCGATATGTTTCTATATGCATATCGGTATGATTATAACCGTTGCAAAGATAGTGATTATTTAGAATTATTCTAAATACCTATCGGGAAGCGAGTTCCTGTTTTCTGCCTTTAAGGAAAAATGCCAGGATGACCAGGAAGGAAGAGAGGAGGGTCATCACCGTGAAGGCCATGCCAAAACCGGTTGGTTTCCCGGGGGTGGCGGCCGTGATGGCTCCTACGAGCGCCGCGCCCGTGAGTTGGCCGATGGAGACAAAGATCACCAGGACACCCTGGGTGGAGGCCCGTTCGATGGCGGCAACTTCGTTGAGCATGATGTAATTGAGGGAGGCGCGCATGGCCAGACCGAATCCAAGGCAGGCTTCGGCAGTATAGAACAGCACGATGTTCCGCGTGACAAGGCTCAAAAGGAACAACGCGACAGATGCGATGAAAAGCCCGGTGATGATGATGACCTTCGACCCGACTTTGTCGACGAGCCTGCCGCTTACCGGTGATCCGATGGCCGTGGCGATCACTACCGGCAGGAGCATGAAACTGGCCTTTGAAGGTTCCACGCCAAACAGCCCCACCGCCAGTTTCGGGAGGAATACGATCGTGGACTGGAAGAGCCCGAGTCCGAAGGCGATGAAACCGACGATGCGCACCTGGCGCGATTGAAAAAGCCTGACGTTCAAGACCGGTTCCTTTTGGATTTTCTCATACATCACGAGGATCGGGGTAAGCAGGACCGTCAGTATCAGGAAAGGCAGAACGGTCCACGAACCCAGGCTGTCGGCGATGTGGTGCGTGTCGATGTTGTTCAGGGCAAGGGTCAGGCTGGTGAGGATCACCGCCATCATGACGATCCCGGCCTTGTCGAGATCGCCCTTTTTCTCCAGCCTCACCGAAGGGAGCAGCCGGGAAGCGAAGATCATCAGCAAAACGGCGATCGGCAGGTTGATGAGAAACAGGGCATTCCAGCTGAAATACAGGAGCATCACGCCGGCGATAAAGGGCCCCAGGATAAAAGCAATGCCAAACACAGCCCCGATCAGGCCAAGGGCACGCCCGCGTTTTTCGACCGGGAAGACATCCCCGATGGTGGCCGATGCCACGGGAAAAATCCCGCTTGCCCCGAAACCCTGGATCGCCCGTCCGGCAAGGAGCATCACGGTTTCATGCGAAAGGGAAACAATAAGCGAACCCAGCCCGAAAACAGCCACGGCAATGATGTAGATCAGGCGGCGGCCATGGGCATCCGACATTTTTGCCATGAACGATATACCCACCAGGTTAAACAGCACATAGATGGAGAAGATCCAGCTCAGGTCGCGCGCCTCGACGTGCAGGCTCTTTTCAATCGAGGGCATTGCCGGCCCGACAATGGAGATATCGAGTGCCCCCATCAGGACGCCAATGAACAATAAGATCAGGATGCGGGTGCTTTTGGTAGTCGTGAACATAAATCAAATGGTAAAATAGTAAAATGGTGAAATGGCAAAAAGCCGGATAAGGAAGATTGAACGGAGAATCCGTCATTTTATTTTTAATTGTTCTAAATTGGTGATAAAAACAGCGTTCCTGTTTCCTTAAAAAGAGAGAATGGTCGTTTGCGACCTGTCGGCAATAATCTTACTTTTGCAAATCAATCTACCACGATGGAAACAAAATTCACCGACAGGTTGTCCGATATCCGGCTCCATTACAAGATCTGGATGTCAGACGAAAAGGAGGCCGGGATCCTGGGCGACGGCAAATGGCGCATGCTCAAACTGATCGAGGAAAAGGGTTCGATGAAAGCGGCCTGCGATGAACTGGGTTACACCTACCGCCGCACCTGGGGGAACCTGATGAAAATTGAAAAATTCTTCGGCTTCCCGCTCCTGGAAAAGGTGCGCGGCGGCAGCGACGGCGGTCATACGGTCCTTACCGAAGAGGGGAAACGCCTCGTGAGGGCGTTCGACGCTTTCCACAATACGGTTGACGAACATATCCGGAAGGGTTTTGAAACGTTCCTTGGGGAACTCAATAAATAAAAAATTCATCCATGATCTCTTTCGAAGAAGCATCCGCCATCGTCCTGGGCCAGTCAATGTCCCTTCGCGAAGAACGTGTCTCCCTGTCCGAATCACCGGGCAGGGTGCTGGCGGAGGACATCTTCACGGACATCGATTTTCCGCCGTTCAACAAATCAGCCGTTGACGGGTTTGCCTGCCGCATGGATGACCTCGCCCATCCCGGCGATTTCAGGATCGTGGAAACCATCGCGGCCGGCAAAATACCACGGAAGGCCATCGGCCGGCATGAATGTTCCAAAATCATGACCGGGGCGATGGTCCCCGAGGGTGCCGGTTGCGTGGTGATGGTCGAAGATTCGGAGATGACGGGGGATGGAAGGGTCAGATTCACAAATACCCCCGTCTCGCCGAATGTCTGTTACCGGGGGGAGGATCTCAGGGCCGGCGACCTTGTCCTCGAAAAGGGGCTGAAGATCAAAGCATCGCACGTGGCGGTTCTTGCCGGGGTGGGCGCTGCCCATCCCATGGTGGCAGCTTTGCCAAGGGTTGCGATTATTTCGACCGGCGATGAACTGGTGGAACCTTCGGTCAAGCCCGGGATGTCGCAGATCAGGAATTCGAACGGCTGGCAACTGGAAGCACAGCTGAGGGTCCTGCCGGCGCTGGCCTTCAACCTGGGAATAGCCCGCGATGAGGGCACTTCCCTGCGGCACATCATCGACCTGGGTCTCCTTGACCATGACGTCGTTCTCCTCACGGGAGGCGTGTCCATGGGCGAGTTTGACCATGTTCCAGGTATTCTGAAGGAGGCCGGGGTGGAGATCCTCTTTGAAAAGGTGGCCATACAACCCGGCAAACCCACGGTCTTCGGGCGAAAAGGAAATACATTTGTTTTCGGCCTGCCCGGGAATCCTGTCTCCTCGTTCGTTTTGTTCGAAATACTGGTAAAACCTTTCCTGAACCGGATGATGGGACACACGGAACAACCGGTCGTTTTTCAGCTGCCGATGGGCGTCGATTACACCAGGCGGCGGTCGGACCGCAAATCGATGATCCCGGTGGTCATCCGGGATGGTGCCGTTTACCCGGTGGAATACCACGGTTCGGCCCATATCAATGCATATACAAAGGCCGGGGGGATTATGGTCGTGGAGACCGGGACCACCCGGATAACCAGGGGGGAACAAGTGCATGTACGACCGCTTTAACCGCCGCATCACCTACCTGCGCGTATCGGTGACCGACCGCTGCAATCTCCGCTGCACCTACTGCATGCCCGCCGAAGGTGTGAAACTCCTGGATCATGACGATATTTTGAGTTTTGAAGAGATCCTTGCCGTCATCACCGAAGCGGTTGCCCTTGGCATCACCAAGGTCAGGATCACCGGTGGAGAACCTTTGGTGCGCAAGGGGATCGTTTCCTTTATTGAAAGGGTTGCCGCCATCGAAGGGATCCTCGACTTCGGCCTCACCACCAATGGCATCCTCCTGCCGGAGTTTGCCTCCGGTCTTGCCGGCGCAGGCCTCCACCGGATCAACATCAGCCTCGACACGCTCGATCCCGGGAAATACAGCGCCATCACCCGGGGAGGAGACATACGGAAGGTTTTTGACGGGATCGAAGCGGCAAGGAATGCCGGACTTACGCCGGTGAAAATCAACTGCGTGGTACGCAACTCTTCCGAAGAACCCGACGCGGAGGCAGTGCGGCGCTTCTGTGTTGCAAACGGGCTCGAGGTAAGGTTTATCCACGAGATGAGCCTTGCCGGCGGCAAGTTCACCATCGTTGAAAACGGGCACGGCGGCGACTGCCTGCATTGCAACCGGCTGCGGCTTACGGCCAACGGGATGATCCGCCCATGCCTGTTCAGCGACCTCCGGTTCAGTACCCGAGAACTCGGCATCCGCGAAGCGCTAGAAAAGGCCATCGGGTTTAAACCTGAAAAAGGAAGCGTGAGCAGGGAGGGGGGGTTTCATAATATTGGGGGATAAAGAGAAAATAGCAAAATAGCGAAATAGCAAAATTTTGAGTTTTACGTTTTCAACTTTTAAATTATGTCTTCAACTGAAAAGAAAATGTTTTCGCATGTCGACGCACTTGGCAAGGCCAACATGGTGGATGTAAGTGGCAAGCCGTCACAGCTCCGCACAGCCACGGCCGCGGGACACATATCCCTCGGTGCTGAAACCCTTGAACTGATCCGGGAAAACAGGATGAAGAAAGGGGACGTGCTCACCATTGCCGAGATTGCGGGCATCCAGGGTGGCAAGCGCACCAGCGACCTGATCCCACTCTGCCACCCGCTGGCCATCACGAAAATCGATGTAAGGGCG
>CAIMWF010000119.1 GCA_903845055.1 uncultured Bacteroidales bacterium
AAAGGCCACCACCTGGGCCGTTCCTCCGTTGAGCATCTGGTTGCGTTCATAAACATAGATGTCATTGCCCGAGCTGTTGTTGTCGCCCATGTAATAACCGTCGCGCCAAACGCTGAACTTCGGGTAATCGGGCATGGCATCCACCGGGAAGGAATACTGGTGCCAGGATCCCAGGGGGTCGTTGGTGGCCGAAACGGCGAACATGATGTAATTGGTCCCTGAATTGGGGATGGAGAATTCGGTGACGACGTACCGGTCGGCCTGGTCGTCGTACAGGATGACCGGGTCGCCGTCGTTGCGGTTTGCCCCGGGAACACTGCCAAAGATCAGGTTAAGATTGGTCGGACCCGCCAAAAGGGTGCCCGACTTATCATAAATGGCATATACGCAGTTGATCAGCTGCATGAAATGGCTGTGACCGACCGTACCGTTGCAATCGGGCGGGTAATAGGGCGAACCCTGTCCGCCAAAGCTGACAATGGGGGCCTTGCTGCTTTTGGTCGAACCCATGAAGTTCTGCCATGCCGGATCCGGTCCCTTGGGCAGCGCCGTGGCGGCAAAGGGATATTCACGCCTGCCGAGTCCTTCGTTCAGTTCATTTTTCTTTCCCTTTTTGACAAGTTGCTGGAACTCGGCTTTGGTCATAGGGGGAATGTCACGCAGGGGTTTGCTTAATCCGTAATAGGTACCGGTGGCAACCGACCTGGGATGAACAGGGACGACCTGGGCATAGGTCGCCGAAATGAGCAGGCATATGAGGGCCGTTAAAAGTAGAATTCGTGTTTTCATGGGTTTTGCGTTGATTAGAATACAAAAATAGGTTAATTTAGCATTGTTGCCTTCACTTCAGGAGTGAAAAAACGCTTAAGAATGCAAACCAATTTTGTTTTGTTTCATGATCATTTTTATATTTGCTGAAATAAAACCCCGTCAGTGCCGGGAAACCTGCCGGGAATGGCTGATTCAACACATCCATCATTCTTAAAATCAACATCATGAGTATACTGAAAGATTTCAAGGAATTTGCAATGAAGGGCAATGTGATCGACATGGCTGTCGGTATCATCATCGGCGCGGCCTTCGGGAAAATAATATCATCCCTGGTAAGCGACGTGATCATGCCCCCGATCGGGCTGCTGGTGGGCGGCATCGACTTCAAGGAAATTGTCGTCAACCTGAAGGATGCCGTGAAAGATCCCGCCACCGGGAAGATTGTAAAGGAGGCCGTATCGCTTAAACTTGGCAATTTCATCCAGACGGTGGTCGACTTCCTCATTGTCGCTTTCGCCATTTTCATGATGGTCAAGGCGGTCACCAACCTCGGCAAAAAGAAGTCTGCCGAGGTTCCGCCCCCGCCCCCGCCCACCAAAGACCAGGAACTGCTCACAGAGATCCGCGACCTGCTTAAAAGGGACCTGGCGTAATTTTTAATCTTTAATTTTTAATTTGTTAAAATATGAAATATTTCTCCCTGCTCTTTCTCTTCTGCCTTTTTACAGGCGGAATTTTCGCCCAGGATATCCAGAAAGTCGCCAAGGCAAAAGCCGATGTACTCGCAGATGTTCCACCCGATACCGTAAAAAAACACTGGCTTGTCAGCGGTACCGGTTCAATCCAGTTTTCACAGGCATCGTTTTCAAACTGGGCTGCCGGCGGGCAGAATTCGCTGGGGCTCGTTGCCTGGATCAATTTCAGGGCCAATTACCACAAGGGAAGGTCGGTTTGGGGCAACACCATCGACCTGGGTTACGGGTTCAACCTGCTCGGCAAGGGCAACGATGCCAAGTATAACAAGACAAACGACAAGATCGAACTCACCACGGCCTACGGCTACCAGCTCGACGAAAATAAAAAGTGGTTCCTGACCATCCTGATGAATTTCAAATCGCAGTTTGACAAGGGATACAATTACCCCGACGATTCAACGGTGATCTCCAAGTTCATGTCGCCGGGGTACCTGATCGGCGGCATCGGCATCACCTACTCCCCCGCAAAATGGTTCCTGGTTTATCTTTCCCCTTCATCGGGAAGGTTTACCTTTGTCATGGACAAGGCCCTCTCCGATTCGGGCGCCTTTGGCGTCGACCGGGGGAAAACCATGAAAGGGGAATTCGGTCCGTACATGCGTGCCGAACTGAACAAGGACCTTGCAAAGAACATCAACCTCACCTCCACCCTCGAACTGTTTACCGATTACCTGCACAAGTTCGGGAACATCGACGTCAACTGGAGCCTGCTGCTGAGCCTCAAGGTAAACAAATGGCTCGCCGCATCGATCCAGACACAGCTGATCTACGACGACGATGTCATGATCAAGTTCGATCCGAAGAAACCGGGGGCGCCGCGCACGCAGTTCAAGGAGATGCTCGGCGTCGGGCTGACTTATAAATTCAAATAGAAAAATAAAAAACAACCGCCATGGCACATCATGAAGAACATACCGGCCCGCTCACCCATGAGCAGCTGAAATTCAGGGAGCACACCGAACGTGCCGCCAACTTTATAAAAATCGACCTGTTCAGGTCGGCCCGCGAAGAATTCAAGGCGGCGCTGCAGTACAGGCCCGGCGATGAACTGTGCCTGAAGGGGATCGTCGAGATGAACGCCAACATTGCACGCGACCGCAAAACCGTGCTGGTGGTGGTCCCGCTGGTGATCATCCTCATCGTGGTCATTGTTCTGCTCTGATGACTGCAGGGTTGCGTACGCATGGAAGTTCTTTAACAAACTTAGGAAAAAAAATGAAAGAAAAACCGAAAAAACAACTTGCCCTGGTGCGGAATGACCCCTGGCTTGAACCCATGGCAGAGGAAATTTCGGCCCGGTACGAACGGTACCTGAACACCCTGCAGGAGATTGAAACGAACTGGGAAAGTCTCAGCAATTTCGCCAATGCATACCAGTTCTACGGCTTTCATTACGACCGGACCCTGAAGGGCTGGTTTTACCGTGAGTGGGCCCCGAAGGCGCAGGACCTGTATCTTTTCGGCGATTTCAACGACTGGCAGCGTTATTCGCACCGCCTCACCCCCAACAAATACGGACAGTGGGAGATCTTTCTCCCCGACGAACAATACAAAGACAGGTTTGTCCACCAAAGCAAGGTCAAGGTACTTGTTCACTCCGAGACCGGGTGGCATGAGAAGATCCCCTCCTACATCCACCGCGTGGTCCAGGACGCCAAATCGGTCGATTTCTCGGGCATGCACTGGGCACCGCCCAGGCCCTTCGACTGGGAAGGCGACAAGTTCGACATCAGGGAACTGAACGAAATGCTCATTTACGAATGCCATGTGGGAATGGCCCAGGAGCAGCTTTCGGTAGGCACCTTCGTTGAATTTGCCGACTACATCATCCCCTATATCAAGAATTCGGGTTACAATACCATCCAGTTGATGGCCATCGCCGAACATCCCTATTACGGTTCGTTCGGGTACCATGTCACCAATTTTTTCGCCGTATCCTCGCGCTTCGGCACCCCCGAGGAGCTGAAATACCTCATCAAAAAGGCTCACGAACAGGGCATCGCCGTGCTGATGGACATCGTACATTCCCATTCGGCCAAAAACACCATGGAGGGGCTGAACGGCTTCGACGGCTCCGACGACCAGTACTTCCACCCGGGGGGACGGGGAAACCACCCGCACTGGGATTCCAAATGCTTCAATTACGGGAAAAAGGAGGTGCTCCGTTTCCTGCTCTCCAACCTTAAGTACTGGCTTCGCGAATACCATTTTGACGGCTTCCGTTTCGACGGGGTTACCTCCATGATGTATTTCGACCACGGCTACCGTGAAAACTGGGATATCAACGGCTATTTCACCGACGGGGTTGAATGGGATGCCCTCACCTACCTCCAGCTGGCCAACACCCTCGTCCACAAGGTAAAACCGCATGCCGTCACCATCGCCGAAGATGTAAGCGGAATGCCGGGGTTGTGCCGGCCGATACGCGAAGGGGGGATCGGTTTTGATTTCCGCCTGGCCATGGCGATCCCCGATTACTGGATCAAGATGCTCAAGGAACAGAAGGACGAGGACTGGAACATCCATGAAATGTGGTCGGTAATGACCAACCGCCTCCCCGACGTAAAGACGGTTGCTTACTGCGAATCGCATGACCAGGCGCTGGTGGGCGACCAGACCATTGCCTTCAGGCTGATGCAGAGCGAGATCTATTTCAAAATGAGCAGGCATGACGAAAGCCACATCATCGACCGCGGCATCGCCCTGCACAAAATGATCCGGCTCATCACCATCACCACAGGCGGGCAGGCCTACCTGAATTTCATAGGCAACGAATTCGGCCATCCTGACTGGGTCGATTTCCCAAGGGAGGGCAACAACTGGAGTTTCAACTACGCCCGCAGGCAATGGTCGCTGCTGCAGAACCCCGACCTGAAATACCGCTTCCTCGCCATCTTCGACCGCGAAATGCTGGCTCTGGTGATGAAATACAGGCTCTTCGACCAGGACTTTGCCAACCTGATCAACCTGGACGGCGACAACCAGACCATCGTTTTCGAGCGGCAGATGCTGGTGTTCGTCTTTAATTTTCATGTCAGCAACGCCATCCCCGGATACGAGTTCACCGTGTCGGAACCCGGCGATTACCGGATCATCCTGAACAGCGACCGGTCAGAAACCGGCGGGCACGGCAGGATTGACGAAACACTGGTATATACTACCCGTTTCGACGAAACGGCCGGCACCCACCACCTGATGATCTACAACACGAACCGTACGGCACAGGTGTTTGAACGGATTACCTAGCCTTTATTATTTTCGTATCTTTGCAGGGTAATCCAGCGCTAAATTTTTCTCGTTATGAATTTCTGCATGCCTTCTGTCCTTTCCCGGAAAGTCAAGATGATGATGGTTGTCGTCTCAACCCTGCTGATCCTGATTGCTTCGGGCGAACCGCTTGCCGCGGCCCCCGACACCACCTGGTCCGTCACCTTCAGCGTCAACATGTCGAAGGCTGTAAAAGACAACGTGTTCCACCCTGCCACCGACAGCCTTTATGTCCTGCTCGACCACGGAGTGCTGCCATTCAGGCTCGTACCCGGTCCGGGGTATGTTTATACGGGCACCATGTACAACACCCTCGACACCACCCTCACCTATCACTATAAATTCAGGATCAACCAGAGCACCTGGGAAACGATTATCCGCACCTTCACCCCCCAGCCGGGCATGGTGAACATCTCGGTTTGGTGGAACGACATCGCAATGAATTACACAACCTTCATGGTCAATATGAAACAGGCCTGGCTGAATGGCTGGTTCAACCCGGCAACCGACTCGGTCATGATCACGGGGACCATGAACAACTGGAAGATATCTCCAAAAATGAGCAGGGTCGGCGTCAGCTGGAATTATTCTTACGTCTACAGCCTTGATCCCGGAACCGTCCAACATTACAAATACCGCATCAACGAGGGCGACAGCACCCTGGGCCACTATGAACTGATCTGGAAGCCGAACAGGATGATCCGCATCCCCGACACCCTGCTGCAGCTTGCCGACGATTACAACAACCAGAATCCCGGCAAACGGCTGATGACCTTCAAATGCAACATGGCCTATTATGTAAAGACACACCGGTTCAGCATTGCCGGCAACTTCGTTAATGTCGCCGGAAACTTCAACAACAACGGTGCGAATGACGTCCTTTTCCGCACCGGAACCGACACGGTTTACGCCCTCGACAAGTACATCGACACCTCCTATTTCCACTCGGGACCGCTTACTTTCAAATTCAGGATCGACGGCCTCCAGAGTGCTGCGGAACTTACCGGCAAACCCAACCGCACCTATGCCTTTCACGACACCATCAACCTCAATCCCAATATTTATTCCTGTTATTACAACAACCTCGATCCTTCGGTTCCAATGCGCCCCTGGGCTTACGACCTGGCGATCCAGGGCAACCTGATCCACCTGCAGATCGTCACGGGGAGTTACTCCTACGAGGATGTGAACGGCATCAGGGAAGACAGTTCCACCTACCGCTGGTACCGCAGCTTTGACGCCCTGGGCGACAGTGTTGCCTCCATTGACACGGGAAAATATATCAGTTATGTCGTCGACACCCTCGACATCGGCAAGTGGCTGGTTTTCGAAGTCACACCGAGGGCAGCCAGGGGCGATTCAGCCGTTGGCAGGCCGGTGAGGATCGTTTCGGTCACCCCGGTGGGCGGTGTAGGCATCGATGAACGCTCCGCCCTGCTCTCCAAACTATACCCTAACCCGGCAACCGGTTTCATCACGGTCGAAGCGAAAAGGGAGATTTCCCGCATCGAGATCGTCGACCTTAACGGGCGTACGGTGCTTGTTGCCGCCGGACTGCAGACGCGGGCCATACGGCTGTCGCTGGCGCACCTGGCTGCGGGCTCCTACCTGCTGAATGCTTCAACGAAATCGGGGGAACATGGCGTTGTTCACCTGGTGAGGGACTGAACAGGCAACAGCAGTGACTGTTGCGGGAAATGATCCTATCCTTTTGCCAGTAAAAAATCGAGATTTTCACCTGCCTGGTACTCCAGGGGTTCCATGCCATGGCGGAAGACGCGCAGGGTACGGTCGCCTTCAAGTTTCATGGTATCGCCCTCCACCTGCAGGAGGCATCCTTCGCGCAGGCCCAATACCGTTGCGTCGCGGTTAACGGTCAGAAATTCAAATATCCGCTGTTCCCTCGTTTCACCTGCATGGCCTGCCGGGTTGGCGTCCATGTAATGGGGATTGATCTGGAAAGGGACCAGTTTCAGGCAGTTGAACGACGGAGGCTCACAGATGGGCATGTCGTTGGTGGTCTTCATGGTCGGGCAGGCCACGTTGGCGCCGGCGCTCCACCCGACAAACGGGATGCCCCGGAGCACTTTCCGGCGGATCGCCTCCATGGTGCCAAATTCCTGCATCAACAGGGCCAGGTGGAAGGTGTTCCCCCCTCCTATCACGATCGATTCGGCCTCGTTTACCGCCACCACCGGGTTCTGTTCACGGTGAATGGAATGAAGGTTGAAACCCATCTCCCGGAATATTTTCTTCACCCGGTCTTCATACAGGTCGAATGACTTTTCAATCCCCGATGCCGAAAGATTCACCCCTGCGTAGGGGATGAACAGCACTTTGCGTACACCGAAACGGGACAGAAAATCCTTGATATAGGCGCGCGGCCAGGCCAGATATTCCTCACCGGCGTTTGTAGAATTACTGATCAGCAAAAGATTTCGGATCATAGCGGTAATTTGGGCTGTAAAAGTAATGGAAAGTTCTTATTTTTGGACAATGAAACCTATAAAATCATCAATCCGATGAAGGAAAAACCTGCGATGCGGTTCTGGCAAGTCTGGAACATGAGTTTCGGATTCCTGGGGATCCAGTTCGGCTGGGGACTGCAGATGGCCAATATGAGTTCCATCTATTCCTACCTTGGCGCCATGCCAAACCAGATCGCACTCCTGTGGCTGGCAGCCCCGGTGACCGGCGTCATTATTCAGCCCCTGATCGGACAGGCAAGCGACCGCACCTGGACCCGGCTGGGCCGTCGCCGGCCCTATATCCTGGGTGGCGCCATCCTGGCATCGCTCGCCCTGATCCTCATGCCCAATTCACCCACCTTCTGGATCGCAGCCGGGTTGCTCTGGGTGCTCGACGGCACGATCAACGCAAGCATGCAGCCATTCCGCGCCATGGTTGCCGACAACCTGCCCGAAGAACAGAATTCCCAGGGATTTGCCATCCAGTCGTTGTTTATCGGCCTCGGCGGAACCATCGCTTCCGCGCTCCCCTGGATGATGACCAACTGGTTTGGCATTGCCCGTGAAACCGCCGGTCACGGTCATATCCCCGCCTCCGTATCGCTCTCTTTTTACATCGGTGCCGTTGCTTTCATCGGCGCTGTTTTGTGGACCGTGTTCACCACCCGGGAGATCCCTCCCGACGAGGAGGAACTTCGCCAGATCCGTTCGCGGGAATTCGACTGGAGCCTTGGCATGGGCGAGATTGTCAGGTTGCTCGGACACCTGCCAAGGCGCATGTGGGAACTGGGACTGGTTCAGTTCTTCACCTGGATCGGCATGTTCTGCTTGTGGGTCTATTTTTCACCCACCATCGCGGGTCACGTGTTTCATGCCGGCGAAGGAACGGTGGAAATGGAGGCTTCGGGCGCATGGGCAGGCTTCTGCTTTGCCATGTACAATGCCGTTTGCTTTTTGTTTTCGTTTGTGCTGCTCCGGATTACAAAGTTCACCAGCCCCAAAATGATCCATGCGGTCTGTCTGGCCATTGGCGCCGCCGGACTGCTGAGTATTCCCCTGATCACCGACAAATACGGCCTGCTCTTTTCCATGGCCTGTGTCGGGATCGCCTGGTCGAGCATTCTCTCCATGCCCTATGCCATGCTGGCACCGTCGCTGCCTCCCGATAAGCTTGGCGTCATGATGGGAATTTTCAATCTTTTCATCGTTGTACCCCAGGTCATTGCATCCGGCCTGCTCGGGTATGTGATCGGACTTTTCTTTGAAGGCAAGCCCATGAGCGCGATGTTCATCGGGGGGATTTCCTTTGCCATCGCCGCCGTCGCCAATATGATCGTGGTAACCTACAAAAAACCGCGTAAAATGCAACCTGCCTGAGCCGTACAGTTCAGGACCACCTGAAAATCATACAATAAACAATTCCATAACCCACAACAACCTTTTAATTCTTCAACTGATATGATGAAAGAACGCGCATCCGGCATCCTGCTCCATCCCACTTCACTACCCGGAAAATATGGCATCGGCACCCTGGGAAGGGCCGCTTATGAATTTATCGACTTCCTGGTAAAAGCAAAACAGCAATACTGGCAGATGCTGCCGTTGGGCCCCACCGGTTATGCCGATTCACCCTACCAGTGTTTTTCATCCCATGCGGGCAATCCCAACCTGATCGACCTCGACCTGCTGGTTAAAAGCCGACTGCTTCAGCCTGCCGACCTGGAGGATTATCCTCATTTTTCCGACAGCACCATCAACTTTGAAGGGATCCAGCAAACCAGGCTTCCTCTGCTTAAAAAAGCATTCCAGTCGTTCACCACCTATGCCGACAGTACTGAAAAACTGGCCTACCGCAACTTCCTGAAGGACCAGTCGAAGTGGATCAGCGATTACGCGATTTTCAGGGCCATCAAGGCAAACCGAAACCAGAAACCCTGGTACCAGTGGGAAGACCCGTTAAAGAGGCGGGAACCGGAAGCGATCCAGGCCATCCAGGCATTGCTGCACGAAGAGATCGATTTTAACAAATTCCAGCAGTTCCTTTTCTTCAAACAATGGATCGCCGTGAGGGAATATGCATCGAACCACAAGGTCAGGATCATCGGCGACATACCCCTGTATGTGGCACTCGACAGCGCCGATGCCTGGGCGAATCCCGAACTGTTCGAATTCAACGGCCAGCTGAACCCGGTCAGGGTCGGCGGGGTGCCCCCCGATTATTTCAGCGAAACAGGCCAGTTGTGGGGCAACCCGCTTTTCCGCTGGGATGTGCTCAAAGCCCAGGGATACCGCTGGTGGATCGACCGCATCAGGACCAACCTTTTCCTTTACGACATCATCAGGATCGACCATTTCAGGGGGTTTGCAGCATACTGGGCCGTACCCTACGGCGAAAAAACCGCCATCAACGGAAAATGGATCCCCTGCCCGGGGAAGGAGTTCTTCGAAGCGCTGCGAAATGAATTCGGCGACCTGCCCATCATCGCCGAAGACCTTGGGGTGATCACCCCCGATGTGGAGGAACTTCGCGACAGTTTCGGGCTTCCAGGGATGAAGATCCTGCAGTTCGCCTTCGATTCGTCCGAAGCGAACGATTACATACCCTACAATTATGTTAAAAACTGCATCGTCTACACCGGCACCCACGACAACGATACCGTGGTTGGCTGGTTTGAGAACGCTTCTGCCGCCGATCGCGCCTACGTGCTCGATTACCTGAACACCAACGACCACGACATCCACTGGTCCTTCATCCGGCTGGCCTGGGCCTCGGTTGCGAATACCGCCATCCTCCCCATGCAGGACCTGCTGGGGCTGAAAACATCCGCCCGCATGAACCTTCCCGGAACCACCCGGGACAACTGGCAGTGGCGCGTCGCAGCCGATGCCTTCACCCCCGAACTCGCAGCAAAACTGGCACATTTGACTGTTACTTATGGAAGAACAAAAAAATTAAAAATTACTAATTAATAATTACTAATGAATTGACGTTGACTTTTATGAAGGAAGGTAACCTGATACAAGTCAAAACATATTTATTTGCACTTAGGATTGTAAAGCTTTACAGGTATCTCGCTGATAAGAAGAAGGAATTTGTCCTTTCAAAGCAGTTATTGAAAAGTGGCACTTCAATTGGCGCAAATGTCGAAGAGGCGATCGGAGGTCAGACAAAACGGGATTTTATCAGTAAAATTTCCATTGCATACAAAGAAGCCAGGGAAACACACTATTGGATAAGACTTCTGAGGGATTCAAAGTTCATTACTGAAAAACAGGCTATATCTATTTTAAGTGATGTGGAAGAAATTTTAAAAATTCTGACCAGCATTCAAATCACCACTAAAAAAGACCAGGGTTAACGGGTCAAATGTAATTAGTAATTAGTAATTAGTAATCAGTAATCAGCAACTTGCCATGTATCGTCTGACATACCTGTATTTCCTTTTATTCCCAATAACTCTCTTTTCCCAGGAGCTGGCCAGGATCGACCCTCCCTTCTGGTGGACGGGGTTCAAGAACCCGGAGGTGCAGTTGATGGTTTATGGAAAGAACATTGCTGAAACCAGGGTTTCCGTCGATTATCCCGGGCTGGCAATCAACAAGATCAGCAAGGTCGCCAACCCGAACTACCTTTTTATCGACCTGACCCTCGAGGCCGCCACAAAACCCGGCATCGCCACCATCCTTTTCAGGACAAAGGAGAACAAAGTTGCCGCGAAATACGCTTATGAACTGAAAGCCCGCAAAAAGGGTTCGGCGGCTCGAAAAAGCTTTACCTCCTCCGACGTGATCTACCTGCTGATGCCCGACCGTTTCGCAAACGGCGATCCGACAAACGACAACGTGGAAGGATCGGCCGAACCTGTTGACCGGATGAACCCCGACGGCCGGCATGGCGGCGATATCAAAGGAATTGCCGACCACCTCGATTACATCAGGGAGCTCGGCGTGACCACCATCTGGATCAACCCGCTGCTTTTGAACAACCAGTCGAAGTACTCTTACCACGGCTATTCCATCGGAGATTATTACAAAACCGATCCCAGGTTCGGGACCAACGAGGATTATGTGAAACTTGCCGACGCCAGCCACCAGCGGGGCATGAAACTGGTAATGGACATGGTGCTGAACCATTGCGGCAGCGGACACTGGTGGATGAACGATCTCCCCTCGCCCGACTGGATCAACCAGTGGCCCGAATTCACCCGGACCAACTACAGGGCCGGCACCTCCACCGATCCCTACGCCTCGGCCGCCGACAGCAGCCAGTTCGTGGGCGGCTGGTTCGACAACACCATGCCCGACCTGAACCAGCACAACCCCTTCCTAAAAAACTACCTGATCGAGAACACTATCTGGTGGATCGAATATGCCGGTCTCGATGGCATCAGGCAGGATACGCATCCATACTCCTTCAAGGAGATGACGGCCGAATGGGGCAAGCGGATCGCCGTGGAATATCCCGCCTTCAACATGGTGGGCGAATGCTGGATGGGATTCCCCGCTTCGGTGGCCTACTGGCAAAAAGATGCTTTGAACCGGGATCACTACAATTCGTGGCTGCCGTCGGTGTTCGATTTCCCGCTTTATGACGCCCTCAATAAAGCTTTCAATGAACCTGAATCCTGGAATACCGGCATCCTGAGGATATACGACGTCCTGTCGCAGGACTTTTCATACCCCAACCCCGGCAATATCGTCGTATTTGCCGACAACCACGATGTGAGCCGGTACCTCGACAGCCAGAATAATGATGTGCGTAAACTTAAAATGGCCATGGCCCTTATACTGACCACCCGCGGGATTCCCGAAATATATTACGGCACAGAAATCCTGATGACCTCGGGCGACCACCAGGGCGACGGGAACAAGCGCCGGGATTTCCCGGGCGGCTGGCCGGGCGACGAACGCAATGCCTTTACCGCACAGGGCCGCACCGACCAGCAGAACGATATGTACGGTTACCTTCATACCTTGCTGGAGTGGCGTAAAACCAAAGAGGTGATACACACCGGCAAATTCCTCCATTTCATTCCTTCGGGAGGCATTTATACATATTTCAGGTACAATGCCAGCGAGGCGGTGATGGTGGTCATGAACAACAACGAGGAGACAAAAACGGTTGAAACCAAACGTTTTTCCGAGATCCTTAAAAAATATAAAACGGGTATCGACGTGGTAACAGGGAGTGGCGTGAAGGACCTTTCAAGCCTGGTGATTCCGGGGAAGACGGCAATGATTATTGAATTAAGGTAGCAAGGTAGCGAGGTAGCGAAAAAGTAAAAAAAGATATTTCCCGATGAAAGTCACCCGTGTACGATCGTAATATTTAATTTTTAATTTTAAATTTTCTTTCCATGATTGGCATCCAGAAACGCCTCAGCAACATGTTCTACATCATCCTAGGCCTGCCCAGCACGGCCATGGGTTTTGCACTGTCCATCCAGATCGCGGTCCTCAGCTGGATTCTCCGTACGCGGTACCACCTGGAAATCGACCAGATCGGCATCGTATGGGCCGCAGGTCCTATCGCGGGGATCCTCGGCCAGCCCATCATCGGGCTGATCAGCGACAAAGCATGGTTCTGGGGCGGGCGCCGGAGGCCCTTCATCATTATTGGCGGCATCCTGGCGGCCCTGATGATCTTTGCGCTGCCCAACATCGACCGGATCAGCAACTTTTTCGGCATTGCCAGCGTGATGGCCGTAGCCGTGGCCGTGGCCCTCACCCTCGACCTCTCGATCAACATCAGCTTCAACCCCACCCGTTCGATCATCGCCGACGTAACTCCCGACGGCCAGCCGCGCACCAAGGGCTATACCTGGATGCAGTCGATCTCGAACCTGTTCGGCAGCGGGGCCTACCTGATGGGCGCCCTGATCGGCAACTACTTCCTGATTTACGCGGGTGTCATCATTGTGCTGATCTTTTCAATTGGTCCCCTGTTGTTTATCGAGGAGCCCCGCGTTCTTGCAGCCAACACCCCGGAACCCGGAGTCAACCCGATGAAAAAAAACGATGCCGGTCAGATGGTTGCCGCAGCACCTGCCACCCAATGGGTTGAACTTTTCAAGCTGTATTTTGCTCATGGTTTCTCCTGGCTTGGCATCCAGACCATGTTTGTATACATGTTCGCCTTTCTTGAGCAAAAACTGCCCGGGCTGACCACCCTGTCGGTGGATGACCGCAACAAGAGACTCGGGCAGATGATCGGCTGGTCCTTCTTTATCCTGAACGCGGTGGGCGCCATCTGGCCGGCTTTCCTGCTCGAACCCATGAGCAAAAAGCTGGGTCGCGTGAAAACCCATGCCCTGATGGTGGGCACCATGGCCGTTGGCTATTTCGGCATCGTTTTCTTTGCCAGCAGCGAAATCCTCCTATATTCGATGATGTGCATCCTCACCCTGGGCTGGGCCGCGGTGGTCAGCCTGCCCTTCGCCATCATGTCAGAAAAGGTTGACAAACACCGCATGGGGTTTTTCATGGGGATATTCAACCTCTCGGTGGTGCTGCCCCAGCTGGTCGCCAGCTCGGTAATCGGCACAGTGATCAAACACGCCGGCGACAAGAGCATGATCTTTATCATCAGCGGCACCTCTCTTGCCATTTCAGCGGCACTCTGGCTGCTGGTCTCCGACAAGCAAAAATCATGACAGGCTCCCTTTCACCGGCAAAATGGACCATCCTGCTGCTTTTTATAATGGCAGGAGCTCCCACGGCACAATGCCAGACCTTCGCAAGCCTCGTTGCAAGGCTGAATTCGTTGCCCGAGCCTGCAAGGCAGGCAGTCGCCGACAGTTTCATGAACGCGGGTCATTTGCTGCCCTATGCCGAATCGGATACCCTGGTCCATTTTGTGTACAACAGCCCCGCCACTGCCGTATCCATGGCCGGCGACGCAACAGGCTGGAATCCGAACCGGGTCTTCACCCTTGTCAGCGGTTGCAATTTCAGGTACCTTGACGCCTTGTTTGATCCGGATGCGCGGCTTGATTACAAGCTGGTTATCAATTCGGGCACCTGGATCCTTGATCCCGGCAACCCGTTCACCTGCACCGGCGGGTTCGGCCCCAATTCCGAACTGCGGATGCCTGCCTACCAGGTTCCCCCCGAGGTCAGCTATCACCCGGCGATACCGCACGGGACGGTGAAGGACACGATTTTCCACAGTGCGCTCCTCGGCAACAGCCGTCATGTATGGATCTACCTGCCTCCCGGTTATCCTTCGGGAGTCACCGCCTACCCCCTGATTCTTTTCCACGACGGGCCCGATTACCTCAATCTCGGCAATGCCGCCAACATCCTCGATTACCTGATTTCGGAACACCTGGTCGCGCCGGTCATCGGCATCTTTGTCCCGCCGGTCGACCGCACCGCCGAATATGCCGGAAGCAGCATCGACAAATTTACCGGGTTTGTTACCGACGAGCTCATGCCCGTGATCGACGCCAGGTACCAAACGAGCACCGATCCTGCCAACCGGGCCATGGCCGGGGCCTCCGACGGGGGCAACATCTCGCTCTACATCGGCATGAAGCATCCTGAACAGTTCGGAAAGATCGCGGCCCAGTCGAGCGATGTGCAGACGGTGATCAGCAACACCTTCTCAACCGGTCCCCGGCTGAACCTGGCATTGTACATCGATATCGGCACCTACGACATCGCAGAGCTGATCCCGATGGTGCACGGGCTGCGCGACATATTGCAGTCGAATGGATACAGTTACCAGTTCAGGGAATGGCATGAAGGCCACAGCTGGGGCAACTGGAAAGGGCACCTGAGGCTTCCGCTGATGCAATTTTTCCCATACACCACCGGCATGAATGAACCATCAGCAAAGCCCGGTCCTGAACTCCTTCCCAACCGTCCAAACCCCTTCCACGACCTTACGCTGATCCCTTTTAAGGCAGAAAACGGGTCGGATATCGAAATTTCGGTCACGGATATCACCGGCAGGATTACCGAAATCATTTATTCCGGAAAGGTTTCCGGCTCCGGATACACGATCGGTTATCACCATCATCAAAAACCCGGATCCTACATACTGACGCTTAGTGAACATCATAAAATCCGCAGCAGCGAGATCATCCAGGCATTTTAATCATGAACAGGAGATTGTAACAAACACAAATACATCCATATGAAATTCAAACATTTACCAATCATTATCCCCATTATTGCCCTGGCTTTTTCGAGCTGCAAATCAAACAATGACATCCCCGTCGCGAAAGAACCGCAAATGATCAAACTCACGGCCCCGGTCCGGATCAACAGTGATTCGACCGTCCTGGAACTGTCGGACTACCTGCTGAGACCGCGCGAGATCGATTCGCTGAAGGCGGATCCATCCCTCCGGTGCATGATATCGGCGGATTCATCGAAACTGGTTATCAAACCAACCGACCGGGATTTCCCGAAGCTTTCGGTTCTGAAGATCTGGTCGAAGGGTTTCTCCTATTCACTGGTGCTGGAAAAGTCGACGAAAATGAGGTACCGCTTTACCTTCAACCCGAAGAATAAAAAATACAGGCACGTTCAGATCAAGGGCCAGATGAATGAATGGAACCCGTCGGCCGGGTACCTTTTTGAAAAGGACGGCAAATGGCATATCGACTTCCAGCTTTTTCCCGGCAAATACCAGTACAAACTCATTCTCGACGGCAAAGAAAGATCGGATGTGGACAACCCCGACTCAGTCTCGAACAACATGGGCGGCTATAACTCCCTGCTCACCCTTGGCAATCTCAATGCTGCGGGACTGCCGGTTCTATTTTCAAAAAAGGCTGAAAAATACAGGCTCACCCTTGGGTTGAAAAGCAAAGCCGATACAATCTTCGTTTTCTGGCAGAATTACCTGCTCGACCATAAATTCTGGAAGAGGGACAGTGCCGGCCTCACCATCGACCTCCCGCGGAAGTCCCGCGAATCGGCGCGCAGTTTCATCCGCGTTTATGCCTACAACAACGTGGGTATTTCCAATGAGATCCTGGTCCCGCTGCAGGACGGCAAAGTGCTGACCGACCCGAAGGAGCTTACCCGTGCCGACCGTGAAGCGATGGTGCTCTATTTCCTCATGGTCGACCGGTTTAAGAACGGCGTCCCGGGGAATGACGCACCGCTGAAAGACCCGGAGATCGATCCGAAAGTCAACTACATGGGTGGCGACCTTGCCGGCATCACGGCTAAAATAGAGGACGGCTATTTCAACAAGCTTGGGATCAACACGCTGTGGATCTCGCCGGTCACGCAGAACCCGCGCGAAGGCTATGTCGAATTCCCGGCCCCCCACCGCAAATTCTCCGGGTACCATGGTTACTGGCCCATTACGCTGACCACGATCGACACCCGTTTCGGCACGCCGGAAGAGATGCACAAGCTGGTGGAAACGGCACACAGCCAGGGGATCAACATCATCCTCGATTTTGTTTCGCACCATGCCCACGAAACCTACCCGGTTCTGAAAAAACATCCCGACTGGGTGACCCAGGTCGACCTCCCCGGAAAAAAGAAAAACATCCGCATGTTCGACGAGAACCGGCTCACCACCTGGTTCGATATATTCCTGCCGACCTTCGACCTTGCCAGGCCTGAGGTGGCAGGCATGGTCTCCGACTCCGCCGCCTTCTGGATCAAGGAATACAAGCTCGACGGTTTCCGCCACGATGCCGCCAAGCATGTTCCCGAAAGTTACTGGAGGATGCTCACCGGCAAGTTAACGGGCAACGTTGAAATACCTGAAAACCGGAGCCTCTACCAGATCGGTGAAACATTCGGAAGCCGCGAACTGATCGGGAGTTATGTGAACCCCGGCATGCTCGACGCCCAGTTTGAATTCAACCTTTACTGGGATGCAAAAGCAACCTTCATCAGCGACAACACCTCTTTCCGCGACCTGAACTATTCGCTCCAGCAGAGTTTCAGTTATTTCGGGGAACACAACCTGATGGGCAACATCACCGGCAACCAGGACATGGCCAGGTTCATCTCCTATGCCAGCGGGGCGCTCAGCATGAACGAGGATGCTTCCCAGGCAGGCTGGAAACGCGATATCGGGGTTAAGGACACCATCGGCTACCGCAAGCTGGCCATGATGGAAGCCTTCAACATGACGATACCGGGGGTGCCTGTCATCTATTACGGCGATGAATATGGCATGGCAGGCGCCGGGGATCCCGACAACCGCCGGATGATGAAGTTCGACAGCCTTAATAAAAATGAGCAGCACCTCAAACAGGTCACTGCCGACCTGGTGCACCTGCGCAAGGACAACCTTGCGCTCGATTATGGCGATTTTACCGCGCTCAAAACCAATGAAAAGGTTTATGTGTATCTCCGTTCCTACTTTGACAAAATGGTCGTCGTGGTCTTCAACAAGGACAAATCGGCCAGGAAAATCGATTTTGACCTACCCGAACGTTTCAGGGAGTCCCGGTTGACCGCGCATTTCGGCAACACGGTTACAGCAGCCAAAGGCAAAGTGAGCCTGAACCTGCAGGGGAACTCTTTCGAGGTCATCACCAACTGAGATTGATTGTTATAACATAAATCTGCCAACCATAAAAAATCGTCCGGATGAAAAAACTGTTATTCGTGGTCCTGGCACTGGTTGTTGCCATGACCGGCTGCAAAATGAAAAAACCGGCCGGCAATGCCGGTACCAAGCAGCACGTTGAGTGGAGCCGCCGCGCCACCATCTATGAAGTCAATATCAGGCAATACACGCAGGAGGGGACCCTGAAGGCCTTTGAGAAGGAGTTGCCCCGGCTGCAGAAAATGGGTGTTGACATCCTTTGGCTGATGCCCGTCAACCCCCTGGGAAAAAAGAACCGGAAAGGAACGCTTGGCAGTTATTATTCGGTGAGCGATTACCTCAGCGTTAATCCCGAATATGGCACGAAGCAGGACCTCATCGACCTCGTTAAGAAAGCCCATGAACTTGACATGAGGGTGATCATCGACTGGGTGGCCAACCACACTTCATGGGACAATGTGCTGATTACGCAGCATCCCGACTGGTACAAAAAGGACCCGGCAGGGAATATCATATCACCGGTCAGGGACTGGACCGACGTTGCCGGTCTCGATTATTCCAAGCCGGAACTGCGCAAATATATGACCGATGCCCTCATTTACTGGATCAAAGAGACCGACATCGACGGGTATCGTTGCGATGTTGCCGGTATGCTCCCCATTTCCTTCTGGCACGATGCAATCCCCGAACTGAAAAAGATCAAGCCGGTTTTCATGCTCGCCGAGGATGAAGGGCCTAAAATGCACGATACCGGTTATTTCGATGCCACCTATTCATGGCAGTTGTATCACCTGATGAACGATATTTACAAGGGAAAGATGACGGCCGATAAATTAGATTCACTTTATGCCGACGAGGCAAAACGCTTCCCGCCCGATGCCTTTCGCATGCGTTTCACCACCAACCATGATGAAAACTCGTGGAACGGCACCGAATACGAACGGCTGGGCGACGGTGCAAAAGCCTTCGCAGTGCTGACGTTCACCTTCCCGGGAATTCCACTTATCTATACCGGCCAGGAATCGGCCCTGAACAAACGCCTGCGCTTCTTCGACAAAGACACCATCAACTGGGGGAGCTATCCGTTGGAGTCGTTCTACACCCACCTGACACAGCTGAAAAAGAAAAACAAGCTGATTGCAGCCGGGGATGTCGGGGGTGATTTTGTCAAGGTGGCCAGCAGCAACGACAAAGCCGTATTTGCCTTCCTCCGCAAGAAGCCGCACCGCCAGATGTTCGTGTTGCTCAACCTGTCTCCTGCCGCACAGGAGGTCAAACTTATCGGGAGTGAATTTACGGGCCATTACCGCGAAGCATTTACCGGCCATCCAAAGGACTGGAGGGAAGGGGAAAAGGTGAAACTTGGCCCGTGGGAGTATTTCGTTTATGAAACGGAATAATCCCTGCAGGTCAAAGAACGTAACCAATAATTAAAAGAGGGGTGTGCCGGCTGAGCCTGCACACCCCTCTTTTGAAAGATGAATGCAATTTACTGCAAAGATTAGTTTTTGGTTGCGGTAACCGTATAGGTCTCCGTGGCTGCTGCAATTTTCAGCACCATGGTATAATTACCGGCTGTACTAACTTTGAAGTTCCCTCCGTCATTTGCAAAATTTGCAGCTGCACCACCAGCCATCGTAACATCGGGGAATCCGACTGATTTTCCTGACCAGTCATCACCCTGCCTGAATTTAAAATCCTTACCGGCGATGAAGTTGATCGTATAGGTCCAGGTGTAGTTTGTACCTGAAATGGCAGGTAATGATTTGCCAAAACTTTCGTCCCAGTTTGCCGGGGTGCCGTCTTGTTTCAGGTATGCATCACCGATGATGTCCATCTGGTACAGTGAGTAATCGATCGGGGGAATGTCACCGGTTTTGGTGGCTGTTAAGGTATAGCCTGTGCCAAGTGTGTAGGCAAAAGTTATCGTGTAAATGCCGGGGGCGGCATTTACGATGTTGGCGCCACCGGGAACCAGGGCGGCAATGGTTCCGCCAAAGTTCGTATTGACCTTCACGCCTTTTTTCGCACCGATCATGACACTGGTATCAATTTCCACTTTCCAGCCATGTGAATAACGCAATTTCCAGTCGCCCTTCATTAATTTGAAGTTTGAAAGAGTCCATGACATATTCGTTGCATTGAAAGCTGATTCGGTCAGCATGGTATCGTTTGACCATCCGCCCGGAGTTGCAGCGCCGATCAATCCCCAATGTACGCGCATGATGGCTACCTTGTTGAGAGAATCATCAATCACCACATGGTAGAAACCGTCGGCGGGAACTGTGAAAACGCCTGGGTTGGTGGTTGTTGTGGCACCACGCTGGAAAGGAACTTTCGGTTCATCGGTGGTGGGGGTGGTAACAACGCCAAAACCTGTGGCAGGGCCATAGGTGGTTTTTACAGAACCGGCAACCTTTACGATGTTGAATCCGGCGGCGCCGGCCTTCAGCGGAATATAAAGTTCCATCAGGTGGGCACGGGAGGTCTGGGTTACTTCATTAGGTGTAACCTTCATCATCGCTTTTTCATTAAAGTCAGCAAAAGCTGTAACAGATCCTTTTACATAAAAACCGTCAAGGACAACGACGGGGGGAGTGGTGGTGGTACTGCTGCTCTTTTTGCAGGAGCTCGTACCGATTACAATCATGACCAATGCAATCATGGCCATAATTATTGACAATTTCTGAAAGCTGTTTTTCATAATGATTTAGTTTAATTGTGAAACTTAGGTTTATTGAATTTATTGTGTTATTTGGTTGGTGGTTTTAAAAGATTGTTGTTTGCATCGGTAGCCCATTTTGGGATTGGGAAGGTTCTGAGCTCAGGTCCCTGGGCATCCTTTTCCCACCAAGCGTTTTCCCATTTGCCGTAACGGATCAGATCCTGACGGCGGTGTCCTTCGCAATAGAGTTCCCGTCCGCGTTCGGCGAGCAGTTGATCAAGGGTAGCTCCTGTCCACGCCGCTACATGCGCCCGGCCGCGGATGGGGTTGATCCATTGATCCCCGCTCCTGCCCTGCCTGATCGCGCATTCGGCCTTCATCAGGTAAAAATCGGTCAGCCGGAAAAGCGGGAAATCATTACTCAGGTTTTCCTTTGCGCCCATTTTAATCTCATATTTCCCGACCCGGGCTCCGGAACAGCGGATCTGTGTTGGAGTAAAGGGGCCGGGCTGCATGTTTAAGGCAGGCACGTGCGGGGTGAGATCCAAAGGAAGGTGTGTTTCCCCGTCATAGATGACTCCACCTGTAGAGGCATATTGAAGCCCGTAAAGGTTGTATGCTGCACGCCTCAGGTCGGTGGAATCATAGGAGTCCCAGAAGGTCGGAACGATGCAGAAACCGTTCCATGGACCAACCGTCATGTTGTATTTCAGGTTCATCTGGTAGTGCAGGGTCCTCATATGGAGACGGAAGCCGGTAAAGTTGTCCTCATCATAAGGAATAGAGAAAATAATTTCACTGGAATTCTCATTGTTCGTTTTAAACGGGTCAGAGAGGTCCGTTGCCAGTGAGTATGGCCCTGCCAGAACGCTGTCGCAACAGGCTTCGGCTTCTGCCCAATGAGGCGTCCCCGTATAAACTTCAGCATTGATGTAAAGCTTGGCAAGCATTGCGTATGCCGAGTACTTGGTCATCATGTATTTCCGGTCGACGCTTTTGAGGCTGGGTAATGAATTCTTGATCGTGCTGACGAGACTATCCCAAAGAGCCGCTCTTGTAATTTTATAAGGGAAAGCAGGTGCATGGGCGGCGCTTGTTAGGTAAGGGGCATCCCCATAGTTATCAATCAGCAGGTAATAGTAAAAGGACCGCATCGTCTCCACTTCCCGTTTCTTGGCCGTTAACGCGGCATTTTGCTGGAGGGTATTCATCAGGTCAAGGGTCTGGTTGCAGGTGGTAATGCCTGTCCAGAACAACGACCACATCCGGTTCACCCCTTCGTCATCGTTGGTCCAGGTATGCCTGTGCATGTTGACCCATTTACCACCGTCGTACCAGTCGGCCCCACGTGTAGGTGCACAAAGTTCATCGGAGGAAATTTCCTGTGCCAGGAACCACCATCCGTTATCGTCGGCCATATCCTGAAGTTTCTGATAGGTGACCACGCTCAGACTTGCAACCTGTGCGGGTGTCTCGGGATAAAGACTTCCCGGGATTTTATCATAGACCTTCTCGTCAAGTTTGGTGCATGAAAGAGTAGCCACTGCGATCATGCTAAAAATCAAATATTTAATTTTCATAGTTGCCAAATATTAAAATGTTGCTTTTAAACCAACGGTAAATGAACGTGTTTTCGGATAAACATTGTATTGGTCGATGCCAAAAGATAATCCGGTGATGTTGGTTTCAGGATCGACACCTGTGTACTTTGTGATCGTAAAGACATTGTTGGCTGCCACGAAAAGGTTGAATTTGCTGATCCATTTAATTTTTGACACATTAAAGTCATAGGAAACAGAGATGTAATCAAGTTTCACGAAGGAGGCATTTTCAACATAGATATCGGCAATGCTGGCACCGGAGGTCCTGCCCTGGGCATACCAGTCAAGGGCCGAAGGAACGGCATTGAGTGAGGGAAGGATACTGGGGCTGTCGAAGAACATCCTGGTTGCATTATACATGTGGTTGCCCAGCCATGCTCTCAAAGAGAAGTCGAGCGACCACCTTTTGTAAAAGGTTATACTGTTTGACCAGCCCAGTTCAGCCTTCGGGGTCGGGGTTGCAACCACGGTTCTTTTGGCCTCGCTGAGGTTGTCGGTGAAACCGCCGGAAATGGATTCATAAATAAAGGAGCCATTTTTAATGGTGACATAGGTCGGCAGGTAAAAAGCGCCGATATCCTGACCTACCATGATCCCGGTCAGGTAATAATTATCACCCACCATTCCACGACCTGAAATCTGGCCTGCTTTTCTTAACGAGCCGTTGATATAGGTTCCAAGGTCAAGAATTTTCGTCTGGTTATGCGCGGCCGTAAAACTGGTCTTCCATTTGAAGTTCTTGGCTGTGATCACATAGGCCTGGAGGTAAAGCTCAATCCCCTTGTTCGACAAAGATCCTGAATTGGCAAAGGTTGTCTGGGCAAGGTTCGGGGGAACGGGAACACTGTACTGGCCAAGCAGGTCAATTGTCTTCTTGCTGTAAACTTCAAGGCTTCCGCTGATCTTCTCATTCAGGAAGGCAAAGTCAAGACCAAGGTTCACTTCGGAGGTTTGTTCCCATTTCAGGTTCGGATTTTCATTCCAGGCCGGGCTGTAGGTAATCACGTTCTGACCTGTTTCAGGATTAATCGTTCTGCCACTTGGTTGCCAGATAACCATGCTATGGTAATTCCCGATTTTATCATTTCCCGAAACACCATAGCTGGCTCTCAGTTTCAACTGGCTGAGCCACTTGACGGACTTCATGAACTTTTCCTTATCGATACTCCAGCCCACTGCTGCCGTCGGGAACCATCCCCATTTGTGGTTTGAACCGAACTTCGAAGAGCCGTCCCTGCGCAGGGAGCCGGAAATGTAATATTTGGAGTTGTAGTTGTACTGTACGCGTCCAAAGAACCCGATCAGGGTCGATTGTCCCTTCCATGAACTGATATCGCCCCAAACCACATTGTTCAGTGTTGCAAGGTTATCCGGACCGCTGTATGGCGACTGGGCATCGCCGCCCTGGGCGTAAAATCCGCTGTATACATCCTCCTGCCAGGAATATCCACCCAGGACGGTCAGATTATGGACATTGCGGAAAGACTTGGTATAGTTTCCCGTGATTTCAATGAGTTTTTTTACATCATTGTCATATTGTTTTTTGCCGAATCCCACATCGGCCGATTGGTATAAGCCGGCAGGACGGAAATAATTGGTCGTGATGTCATCGCGCGTATAACCAAGGTTTACGGTAGCGATGAGTCCTTTGATGATCTCGGCATCAAATTTCAGACCACCCAGGAACCGCTTTGCATCGCGGTTGTTGGTTTCACTGTTGATGATGGATACGGGATTTTCATAGTTGAATACGCGTGATGATTTATAGTAGGATCCATCGGGATTATATACAGGATCCGTGGGGTTCCGTGAAATCGCCTGGTAGATGATATCATCCTGTCCCCAGCCGCTGTAACTCTGGTAATTGTTCTTCTCGATGGCTCCCATCAGGTTGCCTGTAATGGTCAGGTGATCATTCAGGGCCTTGTGCGTTACGTTGATATGCGCTGTTGTACGGTTTTTAGAAGTTCCGCGCATGATGCCATCCCAGTTCGACTGCCCGACAGAACCCACATAGGAACCTTTTTTATTACCCCCGGAAACACTGAGGTTGTTGGTGGTGGAATAACCAATCCGGTAAATCTGGTCCTGCCAGTCGGTGCTGGCCCCTCCATCGCGGAAAACACTGTCCATCGTATAATTCGGATGGGTCGTTTTCGCATTCTGCAGCAAGGTATTGGCAAAACTCCTCATCTGGCTCGCCGACAGAAGTTCAAGTTTTTTGGCAATTTTCTCGACCGAAAACTGCGAGGTGAATTCCACGTTGCTGTATGAATCATCCTGTTTGCCCTCTTTGTTCTTTACATTCTTATTGCCCTTTTTGGTGGTGATCATAATAACCCCGTTGGACCCCTGGGAACCATAGATAGCCGTTGAGGCGGCATCCTTGAGAATATTGTAGGATTCAATATCATCAGGAGACACGATGGTAGGATCGGCATTGGGAATTCCGTCGATAACGTACAACGGCTGTGTATTGGCATCATATCCCGAAGCGCCCCTGATACGAACCGAAAAACCACCGTTGGGGTCGCCGCCCTGTTTGGTAATGGAAACACCGGCTGCCTTCCCCTGCAGCGCCTGGATCGGGTCGGTAAGTACACCGCCGTTGAGGTCGTCGGATTTCACAGTACTGACAGCACCCGTTTTATCAGACTTTTTCTGTGTGCTGTACCCGATGACAATCAAATCATTCAATGTTGTGACCTGAACTTTCATGGCAATATCGAGCGGGCCGGCTTTTTCAACTGTAACCTGCTGTGTGGTATAACCAATCAATGAGAAAATCAGAACAGCTCCTTTGGGTACGCTGATTTTATATTTCCCCGATACGTCGGTGACGGTTCCAGATGTTGTCCCTTTTTGCATGACGGTTGCCCCGATAAGCAACTCCCCGGTCCCTGCCTCAGAAATGACGCCTGTTACTTCCAGGTTCTGGGCATTCAATCCAAGCGCCCCTCCAAGGAACAGGAGCGTAACCAACCATTTCTTAAACTTAATGTGTAATTTTCTTTTCATACGTTTTGGAATTAGAGACGGATAAAGTTAAACAAATTAATCTGAAAACCTCTTTCAAAAAGTAAAAATATTGAGGCAAAGGATGATTTCGCCTGTATGGTAAATAAAACACAACATCTGTCCAATAAATGGCAGGTTAATTCACAGGAACCCTGCAATTATCAAAGACAAGCAAAAATATAAAAATTATTATCGTGTGTTACAAAGATGTTAATTTTTTATTAAATAATCGGGATCCTGTAACCAGGGAAGCCAAATCAATTTGTTAAATGATTAAACCGTTTTTATTCAACGACTTAACCACAAAGCCTCACCATGGACACGGAGAAGTCGCACAAAGATTTTCCGGATACCGCCTCTGCGCATTTGTTTAAATTGACGACCTTGCGGTTGTCCTTTTCCTGAAATGGAAAATGAGGGCGGGAAAACCCGGCGTAAAAGCCTGGTTTAATGCACGCAGGGTTAAACGGCTACCCCAAATTTCCCTTACAGAACCATGATTTTCAGAATTGCAGGGTAGTGCCGGCGGTGTTCAACCTGGTCAATTTTCGTTATCTTTGTAAGCCAAACCCCTAACTCATGAAATTGTTAATCAATGTATTTGCCCTCCTGCTGTGCAGCCTGGCTTCATTGTCGGGCAATGCCCAGGTGTTGTCGACCACTCCTCTCTTCCCGATCGACGCCGACTCGGTCACCATCATCTTTGATGCAGCCCAGGGCGATGCCGGCCTGAAGAATGTCGCCCCTCCCATCTATGCGCATACCGGTGTGATCACCAACCTGAGCAACAACGGGTCGGACTGGAAATACACCATTGCCCCCTGGGGGGTGAACCTTCCCAAGGCGCTGATGACGCCGCTGGGGAACAACAAATACAAACTCGTCATGACGCCTTCGATCCGTAGTTTTTATGGTGTGCCGGCGGCCGAGCAGATCCTGAAGATGGCCTTCGTTTTCCGCAATGCCGATGGAAGCAAAACAGGCCGCGATACCGGGGGAGGCGACATTTTTGCCGATGTGTATACGAGTGCCATGAGCGTGAACATCGTACTTCCCGCAAATAAACTGCTTTTTGTAAAACAACACGATACCATCCCGGTCTCTGCAATCAGTCCTACCGCCACCACCATGAAACTTTTCCTTGACGGGGTCCTGGAGAAAACCCGGCCGGGAAATTCAATAACCGACACCCTCATAGCGGATAATCTAGGGCAATCGTGGCACACCCGCTGGATCCGCATCGAAGGGCTCAACACCACGGGCTCGGCGGCTGATTCATTTTCCTACACCGTTATTCCTGCAGCGCACGTGGCCCCCCTCCCGGCAGGCATGATTGACGGGATAAACTATATTGATTCAACAAAGGCGCTGCTTTGTCTTTATGCTCCCTACAAAAAAAATGTATTTGTCATCGGCGACTTCAACAACTGGAAAATCGACTCCGCCTATTATCTGAACATAACCCCCGACGGGAATCGTTACTGGCTGCAGATCAACAACCTGGTTCCCAAACAGGAATACATATTCCAGTACCTTGTTGACGGGAACCTCCGCATCGGCGATCCCTTTGCCGACAAGGTCAGCGATCCCGACGACCAGTACATCGCGGCTGAAACCTATCCCGGGTTAAAACCCTACCCGGACGGTAAAACCAGCGGTATCGCCACCTACCTGCAAACCGGCCAGACCCCCTACCCGTGGAGCCAGTCCTCCTTTACCGCTCCCAATGTCACCGACCTGGTGATATATGAACTGCTGATCCGTGATTTTACGGCCAAACATGACTATCCCTCGCTGATCGACACGCTGGATTATCTGAAAAACCTGGGGATCAACGCCATCGAACTGATGCCGGTCATGGAGTTTGAAGGGAATATCAGTTGGGGCTATAACCCGAATTATTCCTTTGCGCCCGACAAATACTATGGTACAAAAAACGGGTTGAAACAATTTGTTGAAGCTGCTCATTCCAAAGGAATTGCCGTGATTTTAGACATTGTATGCAACCACCATTTCGGCAGTTCCCCGCTCGTACGTCTTTACTGGGATGCAGCTGCTTCACGCCCCGCAGCAAACAGCCCATGGTTTAATCCCATCCCCCGGCATCCCTATAATGTCGGATATGATTTCAACCACGAAAGCCCATTCACCAGGTTCTACATGGAACGGCTGATCCGGTACTGGCTAACGGAGTATCATGTCGACGGGTACCGGTTCGACATGTCGAAGGGTTTTACGCAAACCAATTCCTATCCCGACAATGTCTCCCTGTGGGGCCAGTATGATGCCAGCCGGATTTCGATCCTGGAAAATTACACCAATGTGATTCATTCGGTTAACCCGAGTGGTTATGCCATCCTGGAACATTTTGCCGACAATACCGAAGAGACCGTCCTGGCAGCCAACAACATGCTGCTCTGGGGTAACATGAATGGAAAATACAATGAAGCGACCATGGGATGGAACGATAATTCCAACTCCGACCTCTCCTGGATTTCTTACAAGCAGCGGGGATGGCAGCAACCCGGCGTGGTCGGTTACATGGAAAGCCATGATGAGGAACGGTTGTCGTACAAAAACATCGTTTACGGCAACAGTTCCGGGCCCTGGTACAACATAAAGGATACCTCAACCTCACTGAAAAGGATCGAACTGGCCGCCACCTTTTTTTATACCATCCCGGGACCGAAAATGATCTGGCAGTTCGGCGAACTTGGTTACGACTATTCCATCAACTACCCGTCGGGCACCTCCGGGTCAAGGCTCGATCCGAAACCCATCCGCTGGGATTACCTCACCGACTGGCGCAGGCGGTACACCAAAAATATCTTTTCCGTCCTGATCGGGTTGAAAAAATCACAGCCGGTTTTCTCTACGGCCAATTACACCACCGACCTGACCACCGCGATCAAGCGCATCTGGCTGCGCCATTCCTCCATGGATGCCACCATCCTCGGGAATTTTGATGTGATCGCCCGGAGCGTCGTTCCCGGCTTCACCAGGAGGGGCATGTGGTACGAACTTTATACCGGCGACTCGCTGAATGTCACCGATACAACGGCAGTTCTTGCCTTCAAAGCAGGCGAATACAGGCTTTACACCACGGTAAAATTGCAGAAGCCATATTTTACCGGGATTTCCGACGGGCAGCTCCCGGGAATCCTTGAACCGGGCCATGTGATGGCCTATCCGAATCCCTCTCCCGGCCGTTTCACGGTGGTGTTCAACCTCCCTTCAGCGATGGTGAAACTGTCCCTTTCGGTATACGACGTTCATGGAAAACTGGCAGGGACATGGGCTTTGCATCATCTCAGCCAGGGGCTCAACCAGTTCCCGGTCGACCTGGGAGCCACCGGCGGAATTTTCGGCGGAGAGGGTCTCTACACGATCAGGATCGCCGGTGATAACTACCTCGAAACAGGCAAGGTCATCCTGAAGTGACGGGTTACTTTTTTCCCTGCGTCTTCAGCAGGCGGGACCGTTCAGCGGCATAGGCCGCCCGGAACGCGTCGAACCAGTCGCCCGGCACAGCATACTGCTGAAGAACCCGGGAGGTCTCTTCGTTCGGGAAGCAGGCAAGCGCCATGTCGGCACGGGCAAGTTCCTTCCCCACCTTCTCTTGCAATTCCCTTACCTCCCCGGCTGCCATCTGCTGGTCGTTCACAAGTTTTAAATATCCCAGCGCCTCCTGCGGCAAACCGGCCCCGAGGCTGTTGCGTGCAGCCGCCACGGCCAGGTAGGGATTGTGATGGGCAGCAATGCCCGAATATACGGTTGCGGTTTCGAGACCGAAGCGCTGGAGCCCGGCCTTCCAGTATAGCAATTCATTGTTTTTCATCCGTGAAACGGCCCCGGCATAATCGCCCGCCGTCACCAGGGTGTTGGCATCCATTTCGTTTTCCTGGTAAGCGGCCGGGACCTCGTACCTTTGAAGGCTGTCGAGCAGCGGGGCCAGGCTGATGCGGCAGGCGGTGTCGGATTTTGCATGGCCGAGCGCCACACGGTAACACCGCACGGCATGGACGAAATTTTTATGCGCGGCGCTGCGGTCGCCGCGGATCAGCCACAATCCGACGGAGTCGGACAGGTTCCGGCATTGCTGTTCGTGGAATTTATCCCTGTAGGTTTCCATTGCCAGGATGAAATCAGGCTCGTTCAGCAGTCCGAACTGGAAGCCCGCAGCCCTGGTGTTCTGCAGGGCGATTGCAGCCGAATCGAACTGGTTGTTCCATATCTTTTTTCGGGCCGCGCTGAGCTGGATGACCAGGAAATTCTTCATGGCCTGCCTGTACAGCGAATCAAATTGGCCCGACGGATCGAATCCCGACGAGGCGGCAAGATCCCGTGCCTCCCTGAAACGGTTCACCGCAAGGGTAAACTGGCGCCTGTCAAGTGCAGCCGCCCCCTGTGCAGCCAATTGTTCATATTTTATCCGGGCCATGGCAGGCGCCAGGGAATCAAGCCTGGTATCGACGGGTTCGCGCACCGTACCCTGCTGCCTGAACATCCTGGCCTGTTCAAAATAATAGAGCGCCGTATCGGGCGACCGGTGTTTCAGGGCATCCTCGGAAATCATGGCCGTAATGAGCCCCATGCCCATCCTGGCAGCCTGTTTCTTTTCCCCGAGTTGCCTGCTTACCAGCGCCAGGTCGTGCGGGGGGTAATTCAGTTCGAACGACTGGTAGCAATCAAGCGCTTCACTGTATTTTTTATCTGCCAGGAGCGCGTCACAATCGGCATTCCTCATGAAAAACAGCTGGCTGAAAACAGCCCGGTAAGCGGAATCCGACCGGATATACCCGGCATGCGCGGCGATGTATTGACCGGCTTTTTCCAGGTAGCCGCCGGCCATTTTGAATTTATGGCTTGCGATGCAGGTGGAGGCGATGCCGACATACGCGTTGCAGATCCCTTCGGCAGCCCTGGCCAGCAGGGGCTCGTCCCCGGAAGTTTTGCCGGGGGCAGCCGAAGCCATAAAGCGACGGTCGGTCTCCATCATCGCAAAGGCCTCTGCAAAATGGTCCCCGCCGATCAGCAACGCGGCAGCGCGGCGGCAGGATGTATACAACTGCAAAGCCATGAAATTTTTAAGGGTGTCACTCCGTGCACCGGGATACATCCGTTCCAACAACATTCCGGCAACATCTTCGCCGTCGGGAAAGACCGACGTTTCAAAAAGCCGGGCAAGGCAATCACCGTAAACCTGCCCCTGTTGCTGGTCCATCAGGAAGGAGCGCCTTACATACGATGAAATCCTCGATGTATAAAAGGAAGCGAGCCGGCCAGCATCGTAATCCCAGGGAATGGTCTTTATTCTATGGAGCTCATCCAGGTAATTGTATATCAAGCTGCGCGAATATTTATACAATGCCCTGAATTTCCCCATGAGTCCCGAAGGGTCAAAGCCGTCAGCCAGCAGCCTCCCCTGGATATCCCGGTTACCGATACAACCAAGCACCCGGACGACCTCTTCGACCTTTAAATAATTGACAGGCAGCAGGGTGCTGTCGGTCAGCGCGATCGCCTCTGAAAATTGCTTCAGCGAATCCAGGATTGCCACCGAGGCATAATAATCATGCACCAGGTTGATGTGCTGGTAAAATGCCGCGAGGGATGCCGAATCGTAAAAAAGTTCAACCTCCCTGACCAGGAGGGTATCGGTCAAAGGGTCGTAGGAGGCAACCGGGCGGTTTGCGAGGATGGTGTCGTTCGCCGGGATGGGCAGCCCCTGCAGCGACTCCTCCACGAATCCCGAGGTGTCGGCCCGGTTCGCCCATCTGAGTTTCATGCTGATGCGTGACGGAAAAAGCACCGGTGCGATCGGGAAACGGCGGAAAAGGGTGTCGCCGCCGACCGCGCGGTTTTTCATGGAAACAACAAGGGTTGAGCGGTTTCCCGATTTTTCCACCTGCAGCCCGAGGTCGCAGGAGACGCTGATGCACACCAGCCAGGGCTCACGGAGAACATCCTTTGCAATCTCCCTGAGAATCGAATTTCCGTACCCGTAATGATTCCCGGCAGCAGGCCGGTAAGGGATCCTGTAGCTTACCTTCCGAACCAGGGAGGCATTTCCCTGCCGGGCGGTCACCATGACGGGGAATAATAAAAACGATATCAGCAGGAGCCTGGAAAGAGCTTTCATGATGCGGGAACAGGGATGGCAAAATTAGGGAATTCCGGCCTTGCGGTGACGTTAATCTGCCAAATTGCGGAGAGACCAGCACCGGTTAACGTTATTCTTTATCATCTATTGAAAATTGCCGTGCAAAACCGGCCGGATTTTGGTAACTTTGTCTTTCACGACAACCGCATCCCATGACCCGAAAAGAGACAGAGCAGCGTTTTTCCCATTTGGTTGAACTTGTCACCACAAACCGGCTGAAAAGCGCGCTGGATGAGCTCGAGCGACTCATCCTACTGACCACCAAAGCTGACTTTTACTACCAGCATGAAACCCTTGCCGATAATTATAAAACGCTCCTCCGGTATGCTTTCGAAGGTTACCAGGATCCGCAGCAGAAGATGATCCTCGACGGCCTGTGCAGTTCGATCCTCGGGATGGCCGATGAGATCAGGACCGTGCTCCTTTCGCGCGAGCTGCCGAACCTCACCATCAACCGGGCAGCGGTCCGGAATAAATTCGGCGACGATCCCCAGACCACCTGTTCAAGGATCGAGGAGATCTTTTTTCACAGGGAGCTGAACAAACTGATGGAAGAGACCGGCGCATCCAATGACGGCCAGGGTGGCGGGCAGCACATACCGGTCGAACAGATGGACCTGATCTTTAAACTGATCTGGCTGACGGACAAAATGACCGAAGACCACCTGGTCCTCATCCGCAGGATCATCCGATCGGAACTGGTCGTCTGGCATGAGAAGTGCCTGGTGGTCAGCGCCCTTACCCTGAGCCTGCTGAACCATTTTGACATGCACAAGGTGATCCTGCTCATCGAATTCGTCGGGGCGCGTGAATCCCAGGTTTACCAGCGTTCCCTGACCGGCCTGATCTTCGGGCTGCTGGTCTATGACAAACGGCTCTGCTTTTATCCCGAACTGGTTGAAAAAATAACCCATCTCAGCCAGGATGAATCGCTGTTTCCCGAGATCGAGCTGATCCTGCTGCAACTCCTGATGGCCCGCGAGACGGAGAAGATCACCCGTGAATTCGAGGAAGAGGTCTTGCCGGAAATGAAAAAGATGATGCCCAAGATCGAGGACAAACTCCAGCTGGAGGACCCGGGCGACGACGAAGAGATGGAGGGCAAGAATCCCGACTGGAAGGAGATCATCGGCGAAGTGCCGGGACTTTTCGAGAAGATTGAGAAATTTTCAAAGATGCAGATGGAGGGGGGCGATGTTTTCATGAGTACCTTCCAACTGCTCAAACGGTTCGATTTCTTCAATTCGATGAGCAACTGGTTTGCCCCGTTCCACCGCGACCACCCCGAGATCGCCGGAAGTTTTTCCGACAACGAAGAACTCAACGGGCGCCTGCTCGAGAGTCTCGAAAATGCCTTCTATATCTGCAATTCCGACAAGTACTCCTTTGCCATCAATTTCAGGTCGATCCCCGAACAGCAGCGAAGCATGATCGTTGCAAATTTCGAGGCTGAGTTTGCGCAGATGAAGGAGATGGCCTCCGAGGAGCAGATCCTTGACCAGTCGCTGGCCAGCAATGCCATTTATATCCAGTATATCCAGGACCTGTACCGGTTTTACAAGATTTTTCCATCCAGGTCGGAATTCGAGGATATTTTCAAACGGAAAGTCCGGCTTAACAAACTCTCCTTTTACAAGTCGTATTTTGAACGCAACGGCTTCACCGAAAAACTCGCCTCCTTTTATTTCGACAAGGATCACTATTATGATGCGATCGAGGTTTACGAGGACATCATGGAACGCAATGGCCCCCGGCGGGAATATTTCGAAAAGATAGGTTATTGCTACCAGAAGACCAGCCGTTTTAAGAAAGCGGTGGAATATTACCGGAAAGCAGAACTGTTCGACGGCGACCGCATGTGGGTTCTCCGGAAGCTGGCATGGTGCTACCTGAAGCTGAAGGATTACGGGCAGGCGCTTGTTTACCTGAAGGATGCCGCCGCCCTGCTTCCCGACGATATGTCCATCCAGATGCAGGTGGGGCAATGCTACCTGAACCTTAAAAATTACGACGAGGCATTGCACCAGTATTCAAAGATGCGGTTTTTCGCCCCCGACAACCTGAAGGTGCTGCGCCCCATCGCCTACTGCCAATTTATCCTCGGGAAACCTGAAACGGCCCTGGAGGTTTACGCCCACATCTTCGGCCTCTCGTCCGATCCATCGGCTTTCGACCTGATGAATGCGGCAAATGTGCGGCTCTGCCTCGGCCAGCGCAAAGAGGCCATCGCCCTTTACCGGCAATGCCTGCTCCTGCCCGATCCCGGGCGGCAGGCACTCATGGAAGCTTTTGATGAAGACGCGCCCTTCCTGGTGAAGAACGGGATCGAGCCGGCAGAGATACCGCTCGTCCGCGATTACCTGCTGTTCCAGGGTGAAAACTGATACCAGGGTTAAACCTTCCCGGTCATTTTCGCGTTGAAGGCCTCCTCGCCCATCGATGCGATCCCTTCAACCAGCTCCCGGGTGATGCTAATGATATAGGTTTTCTGCTTCGTGAAATGGATGAACATGGCGGCAAGGTTCACCGCTACCTCAATCCCCGTCGGGTTGCGGAAGATCACGGTAAAGAACATTTTCCAGTACAGTAGCCCGGTTTCGCGGGAAAAACCGGCAACACGGCAAACCCGCAGAAAGGAACGCATGTAGGTCAGCCAGGTCCTGAAATCGGGCTTGTGGCGGTATTTCGGCCTGATGGCCAGACCCGTATACACCACCCGCCTGTAATAGTTTTCCGGGTTAAAAACCGAGTCGATAACCTTGATATAGTTGGAGAGGACCTGCGTTCTGGGAACCTTTGTTACGAAATTCAGCCCGCTGGTCATCTGGTCGATGTCGGTGGCGCTCACATTTTTAGAAGCCAGGTGGAACAGTCTGCCCTCCGTGTCGAGCCTGCGCGTGAGCTGCGTGTTGGGCAATGCGTAGAGGAGCCCGATCATGGCCATGCTGATGCCCGATTTCTGGATGCAGGCGATCATGTTATCGGCAATCTGGTCGCTTTCACTGTCAAAACCAATGATGAAACCGCCATTGCTGACCATGCCGTAGGATAGTATCTTTTTAACGGCATCCTCCACGGGCTTGTTTACATTCTGGTTTTTCTGGTTGATGGCGAGGGTCTCATTTTCGGGGGTTTCGATGCCGAGAAAAACATACCTGAAATCGACATCCTTCATCAGCTGGAGCAATTCATCATCATCGGCCAGGTTGACCGAGGCCTCCGTTGTAAAATAAAAGGGGTAATGACGTTCAATGGTCCATGTCCTGATCTCCCTGAGCAGTTCTTTAACTTTTTTCTTGTTCCCGATGAAATTATCATCCACCATGTCGATGTGGCCGCGGTACCCGAGGTCGTAAAGCGACTGGAGCTCACCGATCACCTGCGCGTTGGTCTTGTACCGGGGAATGCGGCCATAGAGTTCAATGACATCACAGAATTCACAGTTGAAAGGGCACCCGCGGATGAACTGCAGCCCGATCATGATGTAATTTTTGAAGGTGATGAGATCATACCTGGGCACCACCGCAAGCTGCATGTCCGCTTTATCTTCGGAACTGTATTTCCCGGTGACGGCCCCCGCCTTCAGGTCTTCAAGGAACATTGGGATGGTAATCTCTCCTTCGCCCAGCACAAGAAAATCAGCCTCATGGTAGAGGTCGGGCTGGGAGGTGGGGTCGGGGCCGCCGACGACGACCGGGCGGTTCAGCCCGTGTGCCCGCCTGATAAAAGCAAGCATGCTGTCCTGTTGCGGAAGCATCCCCCCCGTGCATACGATATCGGCCCATAAAAAATGTTCGTCGAGCAGGGGCTCTACATTTTCATCCACCAGTTTGAAAGTCCAGTGCTGCGGAAAAAGCGCGGCAACGGTCAACAACCCCAGCGGGGCGGCAGGATATTTCGCGCCCACAATTTTACAGACATCCTGGTAATTCCAGAAACTGAACGCCGAGAATTTTGTCTGCACCAGCAAACACTTTGTTTCACCACTAAAAAAATCCTTCAATTCAATCCTTTCTTAAGAAAAAACCAATATTTCAACCCCTGGCAAATTGCAGGAAATCCTGCACCGGACCAGCTCACCAATACAACCGGATCGCTGCGTGCGGCCTCCGGCAACGACAAGGTTTGCACCAGTTTTCAATCAGGGTGGAGGCCGTGTTTTCATCCCGGAAACAAGTGCAAATATAAGCAAAATTCATCAAAATGTCCCAAGCCGGCGTCATCACCGGCTGCGGCTTTCTTTACGGCCTTCGTGCAACAGTCCCCCCCGTCCGCTGCAGAACGATGGAAAAATGATCCCCCGGTGTACGCATGTAATATTAATCTGCTAATTTTGTCATCCGGCCACCCCGAAAGGGATCGCATACCGGTTATGACCCGGGCAGCAGCCCCGGTAATCAATTCCCGCTATCCATGACCGGAATCAAATTTTGACCCTTCAGCCATGACAAATTCCGCAAGGTGGCAGCGCGCCGAACTTCTTGTTTTTACAACGGTAACCCTGTTGAACCTGTTGCCCTTCGTGGCAACCAGGTTTTTCCCGAGCATGGATGGCGCGTCACACCTGGCCAATTCAAACATCCTCAACCAGCTGGTATTTTACCACAACCACCTGTTTCAGCAGTTTTTTTCGGTGAACCCCGAACCCGTGCCGAACTGGACCTCCCACCTGGTCATTTCGCTGCTGACCCTGGTGATGCCGGCATTTCTTGCCGAGAAGATCCTGATCCTGGCACTGCTTGCGGGGATCCCGTTTGCCTTTCGAAGCCTGGTCCGGATTATTTCGCCAAAGAATTACCTTTACAGTTTCCTGGTGTTCCCCTTCACCCATTCGATGTTCCTCTTTTTCGGTTTTTTCAACTTCTGTGCGGGCGTACTCTTCCTGCTCATCACCCTTACCTACTGGCTGCGCAACGAAAACAACCGCTGGAATACCCGGAGTATCATCATCTTCACCCTCCTGGTCGCTGCAACTTATTTTTCGCACATCGTGGTTTTCGGCCTGCTGATCATCCTGATCATCCTGCAGGTCGTCACCCATTCGCTGATGCAATGGGTTTGTAAAAAGCAGGATGCCGGGACCGGCTTTATTTTCCTGGTTAAACGTTCGACGATCATCCTGGCCGCCTCCATCATTCCCACGCTCCTGTTTGGCTACTTTTTTTATTCCAGGCCCGGAACGCGCCAGATTGCCTATAAAACAAGGGCCGAACTGGTCGAATACATATACACCGTCCGCCCGATCATCTCCTTCAACGTTTCCGTGGAGAGCAGGTATACCATTCCGCTCTTTTGCCTGCTGGCCGTCATGGTCGTCACCGGCCTGGCAATTTTCATCAAACGGTTGGAATCCCGGACTTTCCGGTATAAGGGTACGCACGATGAACCGGGAAACAGCCTGCTGCCCGGCTCCAGTTTCTGGTGGCTGCTGGCCTCCATGCTGGTATTGCTCGGCCTCTATTTCAAATTGCCCGATGCATACGGAACCGCCAGTTATACAAATCTCCGCATCAGTTTTATATTTTTCCTGGTAACCATCCTCTGGCTGTCAACCTTCAGGCTTCCCTGGTGGATCGGGTTGCTGGCAGCGCTCCCGGGGTTGATCCTGAATTTTGCCCTGGTCAGGAATTACACCCCCGGGATCAGCGACCTGGGCAAACTGGCAGTTTCATGCAACAAGGCGGCGGCGTTTGTCGAGCCCAACAGCCTGGTGCTCCCCGTCTATTGCATGGACAACTGGTTCACCGGGCACTTTGTTGACTATATAGCGGTCGACAAACCGATCCTGATGGTCTACAATTATGAATGCGAGAGCGGTTATTTCCCGGTTCAGTGGAATAAAAAGTCGAAGCCAAGCTATTACCTGGGCAGCCCGGCAACGCCCGACCGGCACACAACCTCCGAAGCCATCAAACAGCGGCCCTCCATGCCCGTCAACTACGTGTTCGTCGTTGGGCAGATCGATCCGGCCAAAGACTGGCTTGCAAATCTCGAACTGGTGCTGAAACAGGATTTCGTCCTCGTCTATGCCGGCGAGGGGTGCAGCCTGTACAGGAATAAAACACGGCGAAGCCCGCTGCGGTAGAACCGTTTCACGGGGATCAGGCAGTTCGGTAATATTTCAGCTTGAAAGTATCGTGAAGGTAAATTTGTTATATCTTTAGGTTATCGGTCGCTGCCTCGTAGAACAGGGACGCCCGGGCATCCAAAACCCATCCCGGTGGTTATGAAAATATTTATTGCAATCCGTATCCTGTTCCTTTCCATCCTGGTTTACAGCCATGCCTGCGCCCAATGGACCTGGCAGAACCCGCTCCCGCAGGGGCATGAACTCACGGTCGTCAAAGGCATCGATTCGCTGCGATGCTGCGCGGCGGGATTGTTTGGCACGATCATGACCACGAAAAACGGCGGAAAATCCTGGCACATCTTTTCCGACAGCGCCAAACGCTGGATCGAGGGGGTTGATTTTACCGATTCGCTGCACGGGTGGGCCGTCGGTCTCCGCGGGTTCAGGTTCAGCACCGACGATGGCGGGATCACCTGGAGCGACCACAGCACCGATTCCCTCGACTGGTTCACCTCCGTCACCTTCGCCGACCCCCTTCACGGCTGGATGTGCAATGAATGGGGTCCCGATACCCGGCCGAAGATCCTGCGGACCAGCGACGGCGGGCTCACCTGGAATGCATGCCCCTGCCCTGCCACTGCCTATCCTTCGGTCCTCCGGTTCATCGACCCTCACCACGGCTGGTTCTGCGATGGTACCTGGGGCAGCATCTTCCGCACGTCCGACGGGGGGAACACCTGGGTCAAACGAGATATCGGGGGCGGTAACAGCGAACCCACCGACCTGTGGTTCTCGGATACGCTGCATGGCTGTTGTGTTTACGAATCATCCATTTTTTACACCTCCGACGGGGGCTATCACTGGGTAGGGCGCGACTCCCTCCACCTTTATGCGGCTTCGGTGACCATGGACGGGATGAATGTCATCTATACCACAGGATTCACAACCAATAACTCCGGGATCACGTATCATGCCCGGTCGGCAAAATCGGCCGATGCCGGCCTGACCTGGAGTTACAATGACTTTGAGGAGCCGGAAAATGAAAACTCCATTTCGCTGGCCAGTCCTGTCACCTACGATTCCCGTGCCCTTTGGCAAGCCGGGAGGGGAGGAAATATCCTCCGGTCGCTCAACGGCAGCCAGTCGTGGCAATGGATGACGCGGCAGGCGCCCCTGGCCAACATAACCTCCATTTATTTTGACAAAACTTTCCCGGTTGGCTGGGCCAGTACAGGCAGCGGTTACATCATGAAAAGCCGCGACGGCGGCGTGACCTGGAACAGGATGCCCACCTGCACAACCAACCCCCTGACCTCCGTATGTTTCACCGATACGCTGAAGGGATTTGCCGTCGGGCAAAAGGGAACCTTGGTGCGCACCACCGATGGCGGAATTACCTGGACACAGGCCATGACGGCAGTCCCTGCGAACGACTACGTGGCTGTATGCTTCCCCGATCCGCTCCACGGATGGACGATCAGCGGCAACGGCGCGGTGATCAGGACCGTCGACGGTGGCAATACCTGGGCCAGGGTGGGCACGGTTTACGGGGATGAGGTCTACGATTTTACCTTTATCGACAGCAGGCATGGCTGGAGTGTGGGCAACTGGGGAAACATCCGGGTAACCCGCGACGGTGGCGTGCACTGGAGCATCCAGACCTCGCATGTCGAGATCACCCAGATCTGGGATGTATGTTTCACCGATTCGCTTTACGGCTGGTGCGCCGTGGGCAGGGGATACAAGATCCACACCACCGACGGCGGCAAAACCTGGCTGGTCGACGGCTCCATTTACCAGGATGCATGGGACCATTATGCCGTAAAATTCTTCGACCATTACAACGGGTACATGACCGGC
>CAIMWF010000120.1 GCA_903845055.1 uncultured Bacteroidales bacterium
GCGGGTGCATGCCCTTCATGAAGCGGTGTTCGAAACGATCAGCTGCCTCGATTGCGCCAACTGCTGCCGCACCCTCGGACCCAGGATCACCGACACGGATGTGCGGCGGATCGCGGCCGCCCTGCGCATAAAACCATCGGTATTCGTGGAACGTTATCTCAGGATGGACGAGGAGGGCGATTATATCTTCCAATCGATGCCCTGCCCCTTCCTGGGCCGCGACAACTACTGCTCCATATACGATGACCGGCCCAAAGCGTGCCGCGAATACCCCCATACCGACCGGCGCCGGGTGTACCAGGTGATGACGCTGGCACTTAAAAACAGTTCCATATGCCCGGCGGTGTTCGAGATACTGGAGCGGCTGAGGAAGTGACGAGTGACGAGTAACGAATTAAGCGCCGCGGGTGGTGGCTTTTGGGGAGACCGTTACGGATCAAGGTTGCAACTGCCTTTCTTCATATATGCAAAAGCAGCGTGTTCAAATAGCAGGCATTCATCCACAGGAAGATATTTTTTTCAATGACCGGATTATGAATGATAATATGGCATATCTTTGTGTTTATTTGGACTCATTATAATATTATGCGGTGGACGTAAGCCTCTTCCCCATGATGTCAACATGGCGTTGCGGAGCGTCAATCGAAGCATGCCTATGTTCAAAACCCCTTCAAAAGGGTTGCAGGCAACAAGGTGTTCATTTCGTTAAAAAACAGAATATGAAAAACGCGACTTATTTAACAACTGTAATCCTGTTTATTTTGGTCATTATGAGCAGTTGTAAAAATGCTAACAACACAGCACCAATAAACCAGCAATTGACAGGAATGTCTCCTGACGAAAAGGAAATTGCAAGGAAAGAAATTTCAGGCAGAATCGACGAGATCATTAAAGGCGTTAAAGACCTTGATGTTGACGCGGCATTAAAACCATATTCAAGCGACACCTGCTTCAGGATCGTCAATACTGACGCCTCGGTCACTGATTATCAGACCATGAAAAACGGCCAGACAGCGTTTTTCGGGACCGTTAAAAATATACGCTTTACAACCGTAAAAGAGGACTTCCAATTTCTTTCAAAGGACCTGGTCATTTGTACGTGGACAGGAAAGAACGAGTTTGAACCCAAAAAAGGCGGGAAAATGAAAATTGACCCTTATACAGGGAGTATGCTGTTCAGCAAAAAAAATAATGAATGGAAAATAATTTACGCACACGAATCATCAGCACAACCCGTTAAAGTGCCGTTCGAAAAATAAAACCTGCCAGTGAAAAAAAGCAGCAACCGTCCGCCTTCACCCTTAACAGGATAAAAAATCAAAAATTGATTTGAACGACCTCCTGACAACAATAGAAACAATTTATAACCCCAATCCTTAAAAAGAACAATGATGACAAATACAGATCTTGTTAAACTGGCATACGCCAATGTTGCCTCGGGCAATATGCCCGGTGCCCTGGAATTGTTTGATCCCGCAATTGAATGGCACGAATGCAAAGGAATGCCGTTTGTGAATGGCGACGGCTTTTTCAAAGGCCCTGAAGCGGTGGTAACAAATGTTTTCATGAACCTGCCTGTCTATTTTGACGGATTCAATATCGCCGTAACCGAAATATTCGGAACCGACGATAAAGTGGTGATGGTGGGCTATTACCAGGGAACGAATAAAGCCACCGGCCACCCGTTCAAAGCGAATGCAACCCATGTCTGGACCCTTAAAAACGGGAAGCTTGCCCATTTTTTCCAGGCAGTGGATACCGCATCCATAAACAAATAACCATTTAATAACAAGGAACATGCACTACCTGAAATATTGTCTCTTTTTTGCCTGCGGCATGCTGTTGCTCGGTTCTGTCATGACGGGCTGCAACCATCAAAAACCAGCTACCGCTGAAGAGCTTTCACAAATGAACCGGGATTTTGTCGCAGCCCTGAACAACAAAGACGCGGCGGCTGCGGCCAACTGTTACACAGAAGATGCCACGGTGCTTCCGCCAAACGAAGCACCCGTTTCCGGCAAGGCCAATATTCAGAAGTACTGGGAAGGGGCCATTGCCGCCGGGGCGTTTGATGTTGCCGTGGCCACCATAACTACCGGCAGCAACGGCAACCTGGGTTATGAAATCGGGCGCTTCAGCATGAGCACCCGCGATTCAACCGGGAAGGTCACCACGGAGCGGGGAAAGTATATTGAGCTGCTTAAACGCGGCGACGACGGTAAATGGAAATCCATTCACGGCATCTGGAATACCGATACCCTGCCCTTAAAATAGATCCATGCGCTCCATGAAAAAGACGAACATTGTTGAAATACAGGAAGCCCGGATCCCCGGTGACCTTGATGTTATCCGGCAGTTGTGGACAGATTATCTGACCTGGGGAAACGACCGGATGCAACTGCTCCATGGCGTACATCCCCACAACCCGAAAGAGGCGGTGGGACAGGACATCCGGATGATTGACAAATTCCTGCCCCCGCATGGACGACTGGTCCTTGCATTCATTGACAACAACCCCTGCGGCATCGGGTGCCTGAAAGCCATTGACGAAACAACAGGTGAAATCAAGCGGATGTATGTTGACCCAACCTTCCGGAAGATCGGGGCTGGAAGGGCCATCCTTCAATCACTGCTGAATGCCGCCACGGAAGCAGGGTACCGGAAGGTTCGGCTGGACAGCCCAAAGTTCATGGAAGCGGCTCATTCACTATACCGGGGTTTTGGCTTCAAAGAAATTTCAGCATACCCTGAGGTTGAAATCCCGGAAGCATTCAGGCAGTATTTATTGTTTATGGAATTGGATCTGACCTAACCCCAGGCAATATTGAAATGAATAAAAAACAGATCCCATGAAAAGGTATTATATCTCCTCAGTCTTTGTTTGAGCTTGCATCATGTTCAGGCTCAAAAGCCCGACCTGTACGGGTTGCTCCGGAAAATTTCAGCGGAGAAAAATGACAACATACGCTTTTACCTGGCTTTCAGCGGACTAACCGTTTCTGAAACCAAGCCGGTCCCGGACATGGAAAATGCTGAAATCATCCTGCTGCATCCTTTCCTGGAAAACATAACGCACCACACCCCGGTGTTCATGCTGCTGGCACTGGTTTGCATTCCCTCCCTGCTGGTGCCAATGCATCACAGGCTTGAAAAATGGGTCACCCCCAAGCTGGTGGAGAAAAACAAGGAGGTACGGCTGGCCGCGGCAAAAATGCTCATGACGGCGATGCGGTGCCGGAAGCTGCCATGTGTGAAACATGTAAGGAATTCCCAAAAATGTGTAATGGTTCCGGGATGAAACTGCCCGAACTTTGTGTCATCATCCGGATTCAGCAAATCCTGACCCGGGACATGACTACTTTAAATAAAGAACCATTATGAAAACTACAGGAACATCCGAAAGGAAAATTACCGTTGTTTACCGAAAGGACGGGAAGACACCCGACATGAGGTATAAAAGTTCGAGAGCATTTGTATTGTCGCACCACCCGGAGAAGGAAAGGGAACAAAAAAATGGGCGGAAAACAGCCGGGTTGAGATATACCAGCTTGCGGGACCATGTCCTGTTGCATCAAACAGCCATCCTGAAGGATATCCCCGTACAGATTAAACCTGCCGGGAAAAAACCGGTATGGAAGGTCAACAGTTAACGTTGCATGTCGTCCGGGAAGGCCGGTAGGGTAGCCGGTCTGGTTGCATCAGCAGGGACCATCCGGTGCTGATGAAAAAAATTATTACCAAACGTCAAGCATAAAACCATGAAAGAATTTGAACCGAACTGGACGGAAGAAGAACTAAAGGTTTATATCCTGATTTTCTGCGCCAATGCCGATTTTTCCGAATCAAAAGCGGAAACAGCCTTTATCAGATCAAAGACCACTGGAGATTGTTTTGAAAGAATCCATGATGAATTTGACAGGGATAACGATTACCAGAGCATTGAAAAGATACGGTTAACGCTCGGAAAATATGGTTACGTAAAAGAGGATACCGACCGTATATTTAAAGAGGTGAAAGAACTGTTTTTATCCGATGGCCAGTACGACCTGCTGGAACAAAACCTGTTCAGGGGGCTGAACCATGTTTTCGGATCACCGGTGGCTGTAAAATGAAATTTTGACGGTCAGGGTGCAACTTGCATAACTTCCCGGTTTTTTATCCCCAGGTCGTTGCCTGTTAAGGATCCTGTTTGAAACGATTTAACAAAATCAGGCTTTGAAACTGTTTATTAAACATACCCGTTTAATTACGGTCCTGCTGATTGTTGCTGCATTCATTTCGTCCGTCATCCTTATTTCAGCGGTTTTTTTCATTTCGGTCTACCTGGGTGCCTTTGGTTCGCTGCCGGGAAAGGATGAATTATCGGCCATCAGCCAGGAGGAGGCTTCGCTGGTGTTTTCTTCTGACGGGATGGTGATTGGCGAGTTCTTTGCCAGGAACCGGACCAACATTCACCCGGAAGATATTCCCGTTCATCTTAAGCATGCATTGACCGCAACGGAAGATAAGCGGTTTTTCACCCGTTCGGGGTATGATATCCGGAGCCTTGTCCGGGTATTTCTGAACAGCATCCTCTTGGGCAAAAAAAGCGGCGGAGGAGGAAGTACGCTCTCTCAGCAACTGGTCAAAAACCTCTATGGCCGCCACGATTATGGTTTTATGAGCCTGCCGGTCAATAAAATAAGAGAGCTCATTCTTGCTGCGCGGATAGAACAGGTATATTCCAAAGAAGAGCTCCTCCTTTTATACCTCAATACGGTGCCGTTCGGTGAAGATGTTTATGGGGTGGAATCAGCTGCGCGCAGGTATTTCAACAAGCATACCCGCGATTTGACCATCCAGGAATCGGCCGTTTTGGTGGGTTTGTTAAAAGCCAACACCCATTTCAACCCCCGGCTCAACCCCGAAAACTCCTTGTCACGCCGCAACCTGGTTCTTACCTTGATGGCCAGGGAGCATTACCTGCCGGCCCGGGCTTGCGACAGCCTTCGAAAGCTGCCGGTTGAACTGAACTACGAAAACATCGCTTTAACCCCTCCGGCTGGATATTTTGTGTACCAGGTGAAGAAAAAGGCCTCCGCGTTGCTCGATTCAATAAAAGCCAAAACCGGTAAAGCGTACAACCTCGAAAAAGAGGGGCTGAAAATATATACCACGCTCGACATGTCCCTCCAGGAGCTGGCGGTGAAATCAGTAAGGGAACATTTAGCCGTCATGCAAAAGCTGCTTGACAAGGAGTTTGATGTGTATAAATCTAAAAAACGATGGTATCTCAAACAGCAAAATAACAGCACTGGCCTTGAACGTGAAAGCCGGACCAGGGAGATCGGGGTGTTTGACTGGGATGGGTTCCAGGTTAAAAAAATGAATACCCTCGACAGTATCTGGCATTATTACAAAATGCTCAATGCCGCGGTACTCCTTATTAATCCCGGAAACGGCGAAGTTCTCGCCTGGACGGGTGGGAACGATTTTAGCACCCTGCCCTTCGACCTGGTGCTGGCGCACCGGCAGATTGCCTCCGCATTTAAACCTGTTGTATATGCCACTGCGCTTGAAAGTGGAATTACCCCTTGTGTTTACCTGTCAAACCAGCGCAAAAAGTATCCCGGCTATGAAGACTGGGAACCTGAAAACTATGATCATTCCTCGACCCCCGACAGCACTGTTGCCTTTTGGTATGCCCTGGTCAATTCCCTGAACCTGCCAACGGTTGACCTGTATTTTAAGGAGGGCAGGGGAAACCTTTTAAAAACCTGCCAAAAATTGAAATTCCCGGTGATTGCAGGGGATGCGCCTTCGGTTGCCCTGGGGACCCTCGACTTGTCGCTTTATGAAATTGTACGGGCCTATGCCTCCTTTGCCGACGGGGGCCTGATGAATGAACCGGTCATGATTGATAAAATAGTGGATGCCCGCGGAAATATCCTTTACAGCAAGGAGCCCTTAAGACCGAAGGCCGTCTTCACCCCTGAAACAAGCCAGGTGATCACGGCTATGCTGCAGGCGGTGATCAACCAGGGTACGGGTATGCGGATACGCAGCGAATTTGGCATCAAAGCACCCCTTGCCGGGAAAACCGGCACTGCGCAAAACTATTCCGATGCCTGGTTCATCGCCTATACGCCCTGCCTGGTTCTTGGCACCTGGGTGGGCGCCCGCACTGCCGATGTTCACTTTTTCGGCAGCAACGGTTCCGGGGCATCGCTGGCCCTGCCTGTTGTTGGCAAAATACTCGGAGGAATTGAAAAGGATCCCCTGCTGCGCAAAAAATACTTCACCCCGTTCAACATCCCCGGCGAAGCATATTCGTTTCTGCAATGTCAGCCATACCGGCAAACCGGGGTAAAAGGTTTTTTCAACCGGCTGTTTAAAAGAACCCGGAAGAATACGGCACCCGTCATGGATCATAACAAGGCAAAAAAAAGCCGGTAGCCGAAATCATCCTAAAGATATTTAAAAAAGCACAATCCTACCCGTATTTCTTTTATGAGGCTGTATGAAAAGTCTTTTAACCACAGAGCACACAAAATTTGCAGTAAAGTGCGCAGAGAAAAAGCAGTAAACCCTGGCGTCCTCTTACCGCATCGCACCTGGGCCTGGTCATTCACAAAGTTCCTGCGTGTTTTGCATGGATTGGACGGTGGGGCGGATATAATGATATTGCACGCTGATGAAGGGAAATTATACCAACACTTTACTTAAATTTGACAAAATCTGATGATCGCATTCAAAAGAGTTACCGGTGACTTTTCACTGAAGAAGGATTGTTATCAAAAGGACCGTCATAAAGGAACACCCACAGCCCGGAATAGCCCCCCATGCCTGTTGACTGTTAACAGGTTGAGGCGGTCAGTCAAAACCGGCGGAAGGTAGTCCGTGGTTCCGTTTTTAACCCCTATTCCGTCCGGCTCATAAAAACGAATGATAACCAATGAACCTTACAAAAGCTAAAAAGAGGCTGGGCCTCCTCCTGTTATTGCTTGCTGTCCTTGTCGTCGCGGCCTTGTACCCGTTGCCGCCGCAAGCTCCCGTGCGGTATTACGACCGGCAAAGCGGACTGCTGAAAACGGAAAAGGTGGCCGGCGAACGGTGGCTGGTATGGCTGTACAACAACCCGGTAGGCGAAGCAACCCTGTGGGCGCTGGTTAAAAGAAAGGTGGTTTCGGCTGTTTATGGAAACATGATGGATCGCCCTTCCTCAATCAAAAAGATACAGCCCTTCATCGACGAATTTGGCATCGACCTGCGTACCGCCCAAAAACAGACGTTCAGCTCGTTCAACGATTTCTTTACCCGGAAACTGAAGGCTGACGCCCGGCCGGTGGAACCCGGCGCAGCCGTTGCCGTGTCGCCCGCCGACGGAAAAATACTGGCGTACGCAAATATCGGCAACAGCGATTTCATCATCAAAGGAACCCGCTTCCATGTTGTTTCTTTTTTGAATAATGCCCCCCTTGCCCAAAAGTACCTGGATGGCACCCTGGTGATCATCCGGCTTGCCCCGTTCGATTACCACCGTTTCCATTTTCCCATGAGCGGAAGGGTATCGCCTGTCACCCGGACCGACGGGGACTATTATTCCGTCAACCCCCTTGCGTTGCGCAAAAGGGCTGAAATATTCTGCCTGAACAAACGGGAATTCACCATCCTCTCAAGCCCCCTGTTCGGTGATGTGGTGATGGCCGAAGTAGGCGCGACCCTGGTGGGAAGCATCGTGCAGACCCATACGGGGAATGCCGCAGAAAAGGGGGAGGAGAAGGGGTATTTTAAATTCGGGGGTTCGACGGTGGTGCTGCTGTTTGAAAAAAACAAGATCCGCATCGATGAGGATTTACTGGTTCATACGTTGCAGGGTTATGAAACGGTGATCAGGGAAGGCGAAAGGATCGGGGTGGCGGACGGATTGACCCGCCACCCCTGACCTTCTCACAACCCTCATTTGCAAACGATCACTCTCTTCGTCCAGCGGTTCCCGCTGTTACTGAAAACGACGGTATAGATCCCGTTCTCGAACATTCGCAGATCGATCTCCTTCTGGATTTCCCCGTCAGGGTTGAATTCGCCCGATTGATAGATCCTTACTCCCAGGAGATTAAAGACTTCCAGCGAACAATGTTCCCCGGAGTTGCAATTGATCTTCGCGGTGAACAACCCGGCATTCGGGTTCGGAAAGACCAGGAACCCACCGGTATTTTGTATTTCAGCGGTTCCTGTTTCGGGTGAATACGGGCAGGTCGTGACCGTCACATTTTTGGTTGTGGGGGGATCCGCCTTGCAGCCATTAGGATCCGTGTAACTGACCGAGAGATACTTTGCACCGGGAAGTGTCCATTTTACCTGCACCTGGCTGGTGTTGAACCCTGCAGTCATTATCCCTCCCGGGCCCCCTACGATCCAGGTATAATAGGTCATCCCGGGTTCGGTGGAATAGGTTGTCAGTGCATTGACGCAAACCGAACTGCTTCCCGTGATCGTGGGGACCGGCAACGCATTTACGGTCACGTTCTTCACCGCGGGATTCTGTACCGGGCATCCCCCCTGCCCGACGTAGGTGACGGAAAGGGTTTGCGTACCCGGGTTGTTCCACTTAACATATATTTGCCTTGTCCCGCTGCCGGAAAGCACCGACCCTCCCGGCGGAACAGTCCATGTGTAGCCGGTCATCCCCGGTTCAGTAGTGTAAAGGGCTGTCGAATTGACACAAATGGAAGATACTCCCGATATGGTAGGCACTGGGATGGGATATACGGCAACATTGAACTGCCCCGGGGTGAATGCCGTACAACCCGACGAATTCGCATAATTGACCTTCACATATTGGACCTGGGTGTTGGATGAACTCCAGGTTACGGTGATGGCATTGGTCCCGGCGCCGGCTGTAATGGAGCCCCCGGTCGAAATGGTCCATGTATAACCGCTCATGCCCGGTTGTGTCGTGTAAACGTTACCGGCGGACCCGGAGCATACGGCTGCCGGACCCGTTATGGTCGGTTCGGGCCTTGGATTAACGATTACAGCATAATAGACCGGGGTTGCTGCCCTGCACCCGGTCGGATTGGTGTAGTTCACCGTTACCGTCCTGCTGCCCGTCTGGGTCCAGGAAACGGTAATGGCCGATGTCCCGACACCCGAGGTGATCGTTCCGCCGGGGGAGACCGACCAGCTATAAGCGGTCATCCCGGTTTCGGTCGTGTATACGTTCCCGGTACTGTAATAACAAACAGAGGCGGGGCCGGTGATGGTGGGCACCGGGGCCGGGCTTACCGCCACATTAAAAACTCCCGGTGCGGCTGCCGTGCAACCGCTTGTAGCTGTATAACTCACACTTACGGTCTGGGGCCCGGGTAAATTCCAGGCAACGGTCACATAATTCTTGGTCGCGGTCCCGCCAGCCACGATGGATCCCCCGGATGAAACCGTCCAGGTATAATTGGTCATGCCCGTTTGGGTATAATAGTTATTCTGGAGGCTGCCCTGGCACACGGCAGATGGTCCGGTGATGGTCGGAACCGGCAGGGCTTTTACATTCACCTGGAATGTTGAAAACTGGATGGCCCTGCAGCCGTTGGCATTCGTATAATTTACCTTTACGGTCTGGGAGCCGGCCCCTGACCAGGTGACGGTCACGGTATTGGAAGCCGGGGTTCCGCCCGCGGTAACGGTTCCCCCGGTCGAAACGATCCATTCATAGGCTGTCATCCCGGCCTGCGTGGTATAAACAACATTCGTCGTCCCCTGGCACACACTGTAATTGCCGGTGATCGACGGAACCGGTGCTTCATTGACCTTTACCGGGAATGTGGTGGATGTCAATGCTTTGCATCCGGAAGGATTGTAATAGTTCACCTTTACATACTGGTTCCCGGGACTGTTCCAGGTCACATTGACTGCTGAAGTTCCTGCCCCGGAGGTTATGGATCCCCCGGTCGACACCGTCCAGGTATACCCTGTCATACCACCCTGGGTGGCATAGAGGTTCCCTTGCGTACCGGCACAAACGGTATCCGGTCCGGAAATAACCGGTACGGGCAGGGGGTTCACCATAACGTTGAAGACCGTCGGATTGGCTGCAAAACAACCGTTTGTGTTCATATAGTTCACGCTTACGGTCCTGGCCCCGGCGGTATTCCAGGTTACTGCCACGCTGCTCCCATTGTTAGTCCCTCCGGCCGTAATGGAACCACCGGAAGAAACAGTCCAGGTGTAATTGCTCATCCCCTGCTGGGTCGTGTAAATATTGCCCGTTGAACCGGCACATACACTGGCATTTCCTGTAATAACGGGTACCGGGAGCGGATACACTGTGACATTGTACACGGTGGGTGATGCGGCCGTGCAGCCTGCGCTGTTGGTATAATTCACACTCACAGACTGGGCGCCGAGGGAGTCCCATTTCACCGTAAGGACGTTGGTTCCCGCTCCTGAAATAAGATGTCCCCCGGAAGAAATGTTCCATATGTAGCCTGTCATGCCGCTCTGCGTGTAATAAACACTGTTCTCGGCAGATCCGAGACATCTTTTTGACGGCCCGGTGATGGTCGGCACGGGAAGCGAACCGACCGTGACATATTTCGCGACGGGGTAACCGGCGCTGCAACCAGCCGTATTTGCATAATTTACACTGACGGATTGCGTGCCCGACTTCGTCCAGGTTATGGTGGCACTGTTGCTGGAAACTGTTCCGCCGGCAGTGACTGACCCTCCGCTGGAAATGGTCCAAGCGTAATTCGCCATGCCCGGTTCCGTCAAATAAACATTCCCGGCGGAGTTTATGCAAACAGGCGAGGGACCTGTGAGGGTTGGCACCGGGATTGGATTGACCATCACATTAAAGACGGATGGCGCAGCCCCGAAACAACTGTTTCCATTCATGTAGTTTACACTCACGGTCCTTGCGCCGGCCGAACTCCAGGTAACTGTAACGCTGTTGCTGTTGTAGGTTCCCCCGGCTGTTATGGACCCCCCGGAGGAGACATTCCAGGAGTAGTAGCTCATTCCCTGCTGGGTAATGTAAACATTGCCGGCTGAACCGGCACACACGCTGCTGTTCCCTGTAATGACAGGTACGGGCAGGGGATAAACGGTCACATTGTAGACCGCCGGGGCTGCCGGTGTGCACCCGTTACCATTGGTATAATTCACGCTGATCGTTTGGGCCCCTGCGGTGTCCCACCGTACCGTGATCGATTTGGTTCCGGCTCCCGAAGTGATGGATCCGCCGGAGGAGACAGTCCACGTATAACCCGTCATGCCGCTCTGGGTGCTGTATACTGTGTTGGTTGCTGATCCGATGCACCGTGTGGCCGGACCGCTGATAGTTGGCACAGGCAGCGCATTGACTGCGACACTTTTAACAACCGGGGAAACTGCACTGCACCCGTAGGTGTTCGTATAATTAACACTGACGGTTTGTGTTCCCTCCGTGGTCCAGGTTATGGTGACACTGTTGCTGGCGGGTGTCCCGCCTGCCGTAATGCTGCCACCGGCTGAAACAGCCCAGGTGTAATTGGTCATGCCGGGCCCGGTGACATACACGTTCCCGGCCGAATTTACGCATGCCGACTGCGGACCCGTGAGGGCAGGGACCGGCCGGGGGTTGACGGTAACGGGATAGGTTGCCAGGCCGCCGGGCGTGTTGCAACCGTTAGCATCCGTATAGCTTACCTTTACACTCTGGGTACCCGTGCCGCCCCAGGTCACGGTGACGGTATTGCTGGTGGAAGTTCCCCCTGCCGTGATCACACCGCCGGTGGAGACGGTCCATGTGTAATTTGTCATGCCGGGTTGGGTGGAATAAACATTGCCGGTTGTGTAGGTGCAGACGGGCGTGGGGCCGGTAATGACCGGCGTTACTGCCGGCAGGACCGTGACGGCGAGGGATGAGCCGGTACCTGTCGTGCAGCCATTGTTGCCGGATACGGTCACGTTACCGGAAACGGCGATGGATGAGTACGAAACGGTGATCGTATTTGTGGTTCCTCCCGAAGTGGTCGTTCCCCCGGCGGGCAGTGTCCATACATAACCGGTAACCCCGGGTATTTGAGGAACGGAATAGATGTAACCCGTGCCTCCGGCGCAAACGGCAGCCGGGCCTGTAATGGTTCCCGCCGCACCGACCGCCCCCTCTGTCGTGAAGGTCATGTCGTTCCCGTTCGAGGTTCCCCCCGTGCTGGTCGCCCTGACCCGGTAATGGTATAGCGTGTTGCACTGCAGCCCGGTCAATAATGCGGTGACTGCGGTGATCGTGGATCCCGTCACTTGTGAAGGTATTCCGGCCACAGAACTGCCATAGGCTGCGCTGGTCCCATAATCAAAGGTTACGTATGCCGATCCGTTGTTCGGATTGACTGTTCCATTCAGCGTGGCGGTGGTCATGCCGATCGCCGTGGCGGCCGTGGTGACCACCGTTGGCGCAAGGGAAGGTACGTCGGGGGAAGAAACGCCGGGGCCGACCGTCAGGCCGTTCAGCTGTCCAAAACAAAACCACGGTACCATACAAGCCAGGGTTAACAGGTAAATCGTTTTCATGGGACGGGAGATAAGTTATTGTTGCTTGAAATTCATGCCAATACAAATATAACATCATAACAAAAAAAAAGGTTGCCTGGAGCACCGGATATCTTCAGAAAATTCTAAAATGCGGTTGGGTTGACGGGGGACGGGCTTTCAATACCACACGTAAACGGGCGATATTTTTTTACACCCGGAGTGGAACCTGGCACCTAATATGAAGTGTGCCGGACAAACCAGTCATGTATTAAAAACTCCATGGATGATCCGTTTGGTTCTTTCAGATAAACTCCTGGTAATTTTCCTGTTTTTCCGCCTGTAGGTTTCAGGACGATACCCGGCCGATGCAAGATGCCGTACGAATGAAGTACGAATGAAGTACGAACAAAGCGAGAAGAAAGCACGAACAAACGAGAACGAAGCAGCAACCCATCTTAGAGAAACAGGATGCTCCGGAGATGGAAAAACGAGGCTCCCCTTACTGGTAAAAGTTGCAAGTTAAGAAGCCTTTTATTATCGTTTATCCTGTGATCTTTTCAATTACAGGCAGCAGTATGGGAATGTCAACAGCAACTGTTTGATAAACAATATTCAGATCTACATCAATGTAATCATCAATGAGTTTATCACGCATTCCTGCCATGTCTTTCCAGGGCACCTCGGGATGTTTTTCTTTGAAGGTTTCGGAAAGCCTTATTGTCGCTTCACCCATTATTTATATCTGCCTGATACAAGCATCCTGAAGTTGAATATTCTTCAGAAAATCCTCCTTGCTGATCCCGGAAGCGTATAACACAATCCTCTTCAGATTGGTTTCAATGTGCTCAAGATAAATGGAGTCATCCTTCATGCCTGAAAAATGATTTTAAGATCAGCCTCAATGTAGTTTCGCAATTTTTGATTTTTGATGGCGCCATCAGAAACGAGATCGACTTTGACGCCTAATAATTCAGATAATTCACGTTCAATCCGGACCAACTGAAACAGAGAGATGGAGGTATTAAGATTTATCAGGATATCAAGATCACTATCCGGCCTGGATTCATTCCTGGCATAAGAACCGAATATGCCCATTTTTACAGGATCATACGCAAGGAGATAATCTACAATGACTTTATTTTTTTCAGGATTAAGCATCTGCTGAAACTGTTTTACTAAAAATACGACATTTCCTCAATCAAACGAAGTGCAAAGTATAAAACGCAACGTGCGAAATGTAAAATGCGAAGTGTAAAGTGCGAAGTATTTCACATTTCGCATTTCACATTTCGCATTTATCATGGCTCCCCCTGCTAGACTTGAACTAGCGACCCTCTGATTAACAGTCAGATGCTCTAACCAACTGAGCTAAGGAGGAATTTGGGAGTGCAAAATTATGTATTTTCACTTAAAATCCAATACTTTATTGTTTTTTTTCGCTCTTTGGTGAAAATATATCCCGGTCAGGCTAAAATTCAATACTTTAGCATGGCGGAACTGCAGCCACCGGGGCGCCTTTCCGCCTGTAAGGGTTCGTCATTCATTATAAACCGCTGAATCAGGAAATTATGGCCAGGATATCGAGGTTCTTATTGTTCATCATGCTTGTTTGCCGCATCTTATCCGCCCCGGCGCAGGTGCAGGGGGTGGTTGGCAGCCGGTTCACCGACAACTGGTCCATCGGCCTGGGGGCTGGTCCCAACATCTTTTTCGGCGATCTCAAGGCATACTCCTTCTGGCCGGCCACCTCGAACATGAACGAGGTGAAGTTCGGCGGCACCGCCACCCTTTCGAAACAGTTCAGCCACGTCCTTTCGCTGCGCGGCCAGTTCCTCTACAGCGAACTCTCGGGCACCAAGCGGCACACCCGGGCCCATGTGCCCTATAACCTCTATTTCGACGGCAACATCCTTGAGGGGAACCTCAACCTCCTGGTCAACTTCTCCAACCTCTTTTCGGGGGTCTACAAGCCCGGGCGGAAATTCTTCGTCTACGGCACCGTGGGACTCGGCCCCACCAGCTGGAACTCGAATGTCAAGGAGCTCGGCACCGGCACGCCGGTGCGCAGGAGCGACACCCTGGGCAACTGGACCACCGCCCTCATGGGGATGGCCGGCATCGGCGCCTGGGTGAACCTGGGCGACAAGGTCAACATCGGGCTCGAATGGTCGCTCCATGGGGTCAACAGCGACAAGGTCGACGCCACGGTGAGCGGCTACAAGTACGACGCCTATTCGATGCTGTCGGTCAACGTCACTTACAATTTCAACAAGCCGCACCCGGGCAAAGCCCCCGAACCGAAGGTACAGCTGGTGCCCGTGGTGGTGCCCCCGCCCGTGCAGGAGAAAACGGAGGAACCGCTGCCCGACGTGATCGCGTCGCCCGACACCACGCGCATCGACACGCTGCAGGAGATCACCGAGATCCCCGAAGAGACCGAACCGGCCGATTCGCTGGCCAACCTCTCCGAACAGGGGGTGGTCTTCAGGGTGCAGCTCTTCGCGCTGCGCGCCCGCAAATACACCGCTGAAGAGGCCCGTGCGAAGTACCGGTTCGACCAGGAGGTGACCATCGATGCCGCCGACGGCTGGTACCGCTACACCCTCGGCCCCTTCACCGGGTACGCAGAGGCCAAGGCGCTGAAGAACAAAATGCGGAAACGCGGCTTCAGCGGTGCCTTCGTCACACGGTACTACAACGGCGCCAGGGTCCCCGTCCATGGAAAAAAATGACCCCGGCAGCGGCATCCTCTTCATCACCCCCCCCTTCACGCAGCTGAACGCCCCCTACCCGGCGACCGCCTTCCTGAAGGGATTCCTCCATACGAAAAACATCGCCTCGCACCAGTGCGACCTGGGGATTGAGGTAATCCTGGCGCTCTTCTCCCCGACGGGATTCCAAAGGCTTTTCGATGAAATAATCCGCCTGCAGCCGCCCCTTTCGCCCAACGCCCGGCGGATGGCCGCGATGCGGGAGGAATATACCGCCACCATCGGCGGGGTGATCGCCTTCCTGCAGGGGCGCAGCCCCGAGCTGGCGCACCGCATCGCCGGGCGGCAGTGGCTCCCCGAGGCGTCGCGCTTCGGCCGGCTCACCGACCTCGACCACGACTTCGGCGAGCTGGGCATCCACGACCGGGCCAAACACCTGGCCACCTGCTACCTCGAGGATGTGGCCGACCTGGTGGCCGAAACCATCGACCCGCACTTCGGCTTCAGCCGCTATGCCGAAAGGCTGGGGCGCTCCGCCGCAACTTTTGACGAACTGGCCGCGGCCCTCGGCCAGCCCGGCACCCTGGTCGATGCCATCCTGCGGGAGTTGCTGGAAGAAGAGGTAGACCGCTATTGCCCCTCGCTGGTGGCCCTTTCGGTTCCCTTCCCCGGGAACCTCCTGGGGGCGCTCAAATGCGGGCAGTGGCTGCGGAAACAACACCCCTCTATAAAAATAGCGATGGGCGGCGGATTCGTCAGCACCGAGCTGCGGTCGCTCACCGACCCGCGGGTGTTCAGCTATGTCGATTTCATTACCCTCGACGACGGCGAAACGCCCCTGCTCAACCTGGCGGAACACCTCGCCGGGAGTCGGCCGGCGGAGATGCTCAAACGCACCTTCCTGCTGCGGGATGGCGTGGTGACCTGGTGCAACGGGTCGGAAGATCCCGACGCGGCGCAAAGAGACACGGGCACCCCCGATTACGAAGGATTGCCCGCCGGAAGGTATCTTTCGGTGATGGAGGTGGCCAATCCCATGCACCGGCTGTGGAGCGACGGCTTCTGGAACAAGCTCATGCTGGCCCACGGCTGCTACTGGGGCAAATGCACCTTTTGCGACGTGACGCTGGATTATATCAAACGCTATGAACCCTTCGGCGCCGCGGTGATCTGCGACCGCATGGAGGCGGTGATGGCGCAGACCGGCCGCAACGGCTTCCACTTCACCGACGAGGCCGCACCGCCCGCGCTGATGCGGGAGCTTGCGCTGGAGATCCTGCGGCGCAGGCTGACGGTGGTGTGGTGGACCAACATCCGCTTCGAGAAAAATTTCACCCCCGGACTCTGCCGGCTGCTGGCCGTCTCGGGGTGCATCGCGGTATCGGGCGGGCTGGAGGTGGCCTCCGACCGCATCCTGAAACTGATCGACAAAGGGGTCACGGTGGCGCAGGTGGCCGCGGTGGCCGGCAACTTCACCCGGGCCGGGATCATGGTGCACGCCTACCTGATGTATGGCTTCCCCACCCAGACAGCGCAGGAGACCGTCGATGCGCTGGAGGTGGTGCGGCAGCTGTTCCTCAACGGGGTGGTGCAGTCGGGCTTCTGGCACCAGTTCGCCATGACGGCCCACAGCCCGGCGGGGCTCGACCCCGCGCGGTTCGGCGTTGAACGGACCGATACCATCACCGGCAGTTTCGCCAACAACGACCTGCCGTTTACCGACCGCACCGGCTGCGACCATGAAAGCTTCAGCGAGGGGTTGAAGAAGTCGCTGTACAATTACATGCACGGCATTTGTCTTGACTTCCCGCTGCAGGAGTGGTTCGGCTTCCGCATCCCGCGGACGACGGTGGCGCCGGGGTTCATCCGCGGCATCCTCGTGCACGAAGCCGGCGGGCTCCCGGCACCCGGGGCCAGGATCGCCTGGCTGGGCGGGATGCCGGAAGTGGTTTATCACACCCGGCAGAAAAAAGGGAAGAGCATGCCGGCGGCCAGGCTCGTGGTGCAGACCCGGCAACGCGAGGTCGTGCTGAATACCCATCCTGAAACCGGCCGGTGGCTGATGGCGCTCCTTCCCCGGATCTCACCGGCAAACCGGGAACTGATGACCTTTCATCAGCTGGAAGACTCGTTTTCAAAAACGGCACAGGGCGAATTCAAATTATTCTGGAATTCACCGGTGATGCAAACCTTGCGGGAGAACGGAATGGTGGTGGTGTAAACCCGGAACGGGTTTGCCAATTAAAAATTAATAATTACTAATTACTTTTTGATAGGGAGCGGGCGGGTTGCCTTTCACTATTGCCTACTGCCTGTTGCCTGTTGCCTTCTACAAAAGCACCCCTCCCTTCATGCTAATCCCCATTGACAAGATTCATCGCGATTTTGATTCCATCGGCGGCGCTTGATACGATGCCGCCGGCATAGCCGCTTCCCTCGCCGGCGATGAAGAGGTTTTCGAACCCGATGCAGAGGCCGTTGGGCTCGCGCAGGGCCTGGACGGGGGCCGAGGTCTTGCTCTCGAGCCCAAGGAGGATGCCACTGCCATAGCCCCTCAGCCGCATGTTGAAGTCCTTCAGACCGGCGCGCAGGGCATGGGTGACCACAGGGGGAACCATCTCCCACAGGCGGGCGGGCTTCAGCCCGAGTGGATAGCTGGTTTCGGGGATCTTGGAGGGCTCGGTACCCGCGAGGAAATTGCCGATGGTGCAGAAGGGCGCCTGGAAACCGTTTGAAAATTCATAAAAGGAGTGCTCCAGGTTTTCAAGCCAGTCGAGCGCCTCCGCGGGGCTGACGGTCTTGCCGGCCAACTGGTCGGGGTGGATGCCGGCCACGCAGCCGGCGTTGGCAAAGCGGCCGTTGCGGCGGTAGTTGCTCATCCCGTTCACGATGTTTAATTCCGGGCCGGTGGCGGCGGGCACCACCATCCCGCCGGGGCACATGCAGAAGGAGTACACCGGGTGGCTGCCGTCGGCTTCGGAGGTGAGGCGGTACTCGGCCGCCTTCACCCCTGCAAGGCTGCGCATGCCCCACTGGGCGCGGTTGATCTCCTCCTGGAGGTGTTCGGCCCTGAAACCGATGGCGAAGTTCTTGGTGCGGAAGCCCACACCCCGGCGCATCAGCATCCGGTAGGTATCATAGGCGGAATGGCCCGGGGCTATGATGAAGTAATCGGCGGCAAGGGACTGGTCGCCGGCAACAGCCCCGCTCACCACCCCCTTTTCGGTTTCAAGATCGGTGAGGGTGGTCTCGAAACGGATCTCTCCGCCCATTTCGCGGTACTGGTCGCGCAGCGCCCTGACCACCCGGCGCAGGTTGTCGCTGCCCACGTGGGGATAGGCCATGTAGCGGATCTCGGCGGGAGCCCCCGCGTTGATGTAACTGTCGATGAAAAAGGCCCGCTCCTTTGAGATATGTTTCGACCGGGAGGTAAGCTTCCCGTCGGAAAAGGTCCCCGCGCCGCCTTCGCCGTAGGAGTAGTTGGCCGCCGGGTCGAAGGTTCCCGTGCGCTCGAAGCGGATGATCCCCTGTTCCCGCTTTTTCACCTCGGCGCCGCGTTCGAGCAGGATGGTGTCGAAACCGGCCCGCTGCAGCACGAAGGCTGCGAAAAAGCCGGCGGGGCCGCTGCCGGTAACCACCACCCGCTTGTTTCTCTTTTCATACGGGATCACCAGTCCGGGGGCAGGTTCCTCTTCGGGCTGGCCGAAACCGACGGCATTCACGGCGACGCGGAGCAGCCAGTGAATATCGGTCTTCTTGCGGGCGTCGAGGCTTTTACCCTCGATCTGCCAGGTAAAGGACTTCAGTCCTGTTTTGCGGGCAACCATCTGCCTCAGCTCCTCATCCGAATAGCCCGTCGGCGCTTTGATGTCAATGATCCTGGTTCCCATGGCAAATGTCCTTTTTTAAGATGAATGGCGATCTGCAAAGTTGGCGATTTTCCGGTTACCGGGTGGCCGGATTCGCAAACCCAACGGCGGAGGGATGAAGTTCGCCGGCGGCGGATACTTTCGGGGGCGGTTCTGCGTTAATGTTTCACCTCAATTGAAAGGCATGCCGCTCCAGTTACGTCTCGTTTTCATCCTGGTGCTCCTCCAGGTTTGCAGCTTTGGCCAGACCGGCCTGAAATTCAAGCAGGATGCCATCGATGACCTTAAGAAGGGCGATTTCATCAACGCCGTTGAAAACCTCAACGTAGCCATTGAAAAAGAGCCGGGCCTCCCGGAACTTTTTTACCTCCGGGGTTACGCCAAGTACAGCCTCGATGATTACATGGGCGCCGAGCAGGACTATTCGCACTCGATCGAACTGTCGCCCTACATGGCCGAAGTATTTCTCAACCGCGCCATCGTGCGCAGCCAGCTGGAGAACTTCAAGGGGGCGATGGAGGATTTCGACAGGGCCATGGCGATGGATCCGAAAAACGGGGAGATCTGGTTCTACCGCGCCCGCACCAACCTCTACCTGAAAAAACACTATTCCTGCCTGGTCGACTGCAACAAGGCCATCCAGCTCAGGTTCGGGGGCGAAGCCGTGTACGTGCTCAAGGCAAGTGCCGAACAGGAGGTAAAACGGTTCACCGAAGCCATCGAAGACCTGGATGCCGCCCGCAGGATCAACCCGCAGAACGGTTACGTATTCGTACAGCGCGGGCTGGTATGGGTCGACATGAACCAGGTTGATTCGGCCATCGTCGATTTCGGAAGGGCCGTGCGGCTCGATTCGGCCAACACCTACGCCCTTTTCAACAGGGCGCTCGCCTACCTGAAGATCCCCGACCAGGTGAAAGCCCTCCGCGACCTGAATGCCGTCATCCGCATCTCTCCCTACAACGCCTACGCCTATTACAACCGGGCGATCGTACTCATCGGGCTGAAAGAAAAGCGCGGGGCCATCCGCGACTTCGAGATCGTGAGCAAGCTCGACCCGAAGAACATCATCAGCTACTATTACCGCAGCAAGCTGAAGGCCGAGCTGCACGATTACCAGGGGACCCTCGACGACCTGAACAAGACCCTCGACCTGTTGCCCGATTACACCGACGCCTTTTACGACCGGTACGAGGTAAAGCTGAAGATGAAGGATATGAAGGGGGCGCAGGCCGATTACAAGCAGGCCATGGAGCTTTCGCGGAAGAACCATTACAACCCCGACAGCCTGAAGGCCGAACGCAAGGATTACCTGAAGAGCCTGGTCAAACTGAGCGGCGATTTTGAGCAGATGAACACCATGAACAGCAAGCTGCAGAACCAGGCGGTCGACATCAGGCTGAAGCCCATGTTCAGCCTCCTGCTGTGGAAGGTGGATTTCGAAAAGGTGAAGGTGTACGACGCCTTTAAAAAGGAGCATTATTTCACTAACCTCATCTCCTTCGCCAACCAGCCGGGCATTGTCGGCGACTCGATCCTGCATGCCGAAATCGGGCGGCAATCGCACCGTATCGATTCGGCGGGCGTCAGCCCGCTGGCGACCTTCAAACGGGGGGTATCCTGGAGCCTGCTGCGAACCTACGATCGCGCCATCCGCGACTTCGACACCGTTCTTGCAGCCGATTCGGGGTTCATCATGGCCTGGTTCAGCCGCGCCGTCGCGCGTTACGAACTGATCCAGCTCATCAATGTGCAGGATGATTACCAGCGCGACATCACGATCGGCAAAACCGCCGCAAAACCACAGAACCCACCGCTAACGGCAGCCCTCGAGCACACCTATGGGGCGGTGATCGGCGATTACGACAGGGTGCTGGCGCTCGATCCCGGCCTTGCTTTCGCGTGGTACAACCGGGGTTATGTCAACAGCCAGATGGGCAATTACAGGGCGGCCATCGAAGATTTCTCAAAGGCCATCAGCCTGCGGAACGATTTTGCCGAGGCCTGGTTCAACCGGGGGCTGCTGAACATCATGCTGAATGAGAACCGGGCAGGATGCAACGACCTGAGCCGTGCCGGCGAACTGGGCATCGGAGATGCCTACCGCGTGATGAAACGCTATTGCTATAAATGAAATGCGGCAGGCCTATCCCCCGAAATAGTGGCTGATCATGGACAGCAGCACCTCTTTGCGCAAGGGTTTTGAAATATAATCATTGCAACCGGCTTTCAGCGCCTTGTCGCGGTCGTCGGAGAGGCTGTAGGCGGTCTGGGCAAAGATGATCACCTCCGGGTTGAACTTCCTGATCTGCCGGGTGGCTTCGTAGCCGTCCATCACAGGCATTTTGACATCCATCAGCACCAGGTCGATGTCGGGATGGTTCCGGCAGGCCTCCACGGTTTCGGCACCTGTTTTCACATGGATGAACTCCTTTCCGACCGATTTCAGCAGCCGGGTGATGAGCAGGTAGGAGATGATGTCGTCTTCGGCCACCAGGATTTTCAGCTGCCGCGCCGGCAGGTTTTCAGGTATTCCGGGTGAAACGTTTTCAGTTGCCGGATTTGAGGACTCATCAAAGCGGTAAGGGATGGTAAAATAGAAGGTGCTGCCCCTCCCCGGCTCGCTCACCAGCCGGATCGATCCACCGAGCATCTCCACGTAAGCTTTTGTGATTGACAAGCCCAGCCCGGCTCCCTGGAGCGCCTGCCGGTCGGAGATATCGGCCTGGACAAACCGTTCGAAGATGGCCTCATGGCGGTCGGGAGAAATGCCGATCCCGGTGTCCTTCACAAAGAATTCGAGGAATTTCCCGGCCTCCCGGTAGCCGAAAACGATCGATCCCTCGCGGGTGTACTTGATGGCGTTCTTTACGAGGTTGGTCAGGATGGCGTACATTTTCTCACGGTCGGTGCGGATGGTAACCTCTGCCGCGGGGAGGGTGTTCTGCAGGTAAAGCCGCAGTCCCCTGGCCTCCACTTCGGGTTTGAAAAAACTGTAAATGTATGCCGTCTGCTCGTTTACATTGGTTTCAGACAGGGTGATCTCCATCTGCCCCGACTCGATCTTCGAGATGTCGATGATGTCGTTGATGATGTTGAGCATCCGGATCCCGCTTTTTTCGATGATGTTGATGTGGTGGATCTGCTCCTCGCCGCTGAGGTTCTGTTCCTTGAGCAGGGCTGAAAAACCCAGGATCCCGTTCATGGGGGTGCGTATCTCGTGCGACATGTTGGCCAGGAAGGCCGACTTCAGCCGGTCGCTCTCTTCGGCCCGTTCCTTGGCCCTGACCAGGTCTTCAAACATCTTCTTCCGGTCGGTGATGTCGCGGCAGATCACGTAGGTGTTCTGGAGGAGGCCGCAATCATCGTAACTGAATTTTGCCCTGTCCTCGCGCCATACATAATGACCCTCCTTGTGCCTTGAACGGTAGGAATAGGTCAGCTCCTCCCGCTTCGCGCCGATGGCCGCAAAGATGGTTGCAAAGAGGGCATCGCGGTCGTCGGGGTGGATAACCGAATAGATTTCCTCCGGGCCGCGGCTCATCTCCTCTTCGGCGGCATAACCGAACTGGCGCACATAGGAGGGCGATGCATACTGGATCCGGTTGTCGGCCCCGAGGATCAGGATCCCGTCGGAGATGTTCTCGGTGATGAGGCGGAATTTCTGTTCACTCTCGCGAAGGGCCTCCTCGGAAAGCACCCGCTGGGTGATGTCGCGTACCAGGGTCAGCACATTGTTCTCGGAAAGGGGGACCACCCGTGTCTCATAATATTCGGGAAGCCCGCCGGTGTTTACCGAATAGGAGAATTCGACCAGCTCGTTGCGGTCAAGCGACCGGCTGAAGGCTTCCAGCGCTTTGCCGGTTATTTCGGGTGAAAAGAGGTCGCTGAGGTTTTTCCCGATCAGCGCCTGTCTCGGGGCGATGAGTTTCGTGTCGTCCTCCGTGAAGGCATCGATGTAATCGCCGTTCCTGCTGAATACGAACAGCAGGTCGGGGATTGCGAAAAGGAAAGCTTTGTTGCGGGCCAGGCTTTGCCTGAGGCTGCGTTCGGCGTTTTTCTTCTCGGTGATGTCGCGTGCCATGGCGATCAGGACATCCTGCCCGAAGTACCGCCCTCTGTTGACGATCACCTCCTTCGGGAAAATTTCGCCGTTCTTCCGCACGGCCCAGAAGTCGAAGGCGGCAGGAACGCCGGTCGTGAATACCTCCATCTCCATCTTCCAGATATGGTCGAGGTCGTTCAGCCCCGGTGCGGCAACGGTAATGGGCGATTGCCCGATCAGTTCCATCTGCGAATAGCCGTACATCTTTTCAGCCCCAATGTTCACATCGATGAAGATGCCGGTCTCGTCCTGTACATAGATCGCCTCGGAAACGGAATTGAAAATGTCGAAATAACTCTGGCGGGTGAGTTCGAGGGCTTCGGTGGCCTCCTTGCTTTCGGTGATGTCCTCGAAAATCCCGACCCCGCCGATGATCCTGCCGTCGTCGCCCGGGAAACTGACGAACATTCCCCTCACATAGGTGGCTTTTTCAGCGGTCACCGAACGGTATACCCCTTCGTAGTGGCCCGTTCGGCCGCTCAGCGCATCGCGGATGGCCATGATCATGGGCTCATCCTTCACCCGTTCAAAAATATTGAAGCCGATCAGCGCCTCGCGCGACGAACCGATGACCTTTACAAATTCGATGTTTGCATCGAGGATGGTGCTGTCGGTGCCGAAATGGACGATCCCCATCGGGGAATGGGCGAAGAGGGTGCGGTATTTTTCTTCGCTTTCGCGCAGGGCGGCCATGGCATCGTCCATCGATCGCGGCGGTTTGCTCTTTGCGGCCGTGCCGGGAGGCGCCTCCTGTTCCTGCAATTCAGCCGGCTCTTCAACCGGGGTGTAGGTGGCCATAAACTGAGAGGGGCATGGCGACCACACCGATACCGTGAACCACTTTTTACACGAAAGGACATAGTGGCTGAACGCCTCTTCTCCCCCCGATGATGCAACCGCTTCGCAGCGCCCGAAGGCAAGGTGATCGCGGAGCGCCGCAAGGGCGCCGCCGGGGAGCCTATGCTTCATATCGCCCACGGCGGAAAGGCCCGACATCCGTTCATAGGCGGGATTCATCTCCAGGAGTTCAACCGACCATTGCCCGTTCGCTTCACCAGGGACCACCCTGCCGTAAACATACCCGTAAGGGGCCTGGAAGATGATCCTGCGATATTGATCGGTGTTCATAAAATCACTGGTCATAACTCTTTTTTGCGGGAAGCAAAATTAACATTATTTGATCAGAATGAATATCGGACAAGGATCAACGAAATTGAAGTAATGTCAAAGACAGAATAGAAGGCATCAGGCAATGGGCAATAGGCAATAGTGAAAAGGCTGCCAGCCGGCTCCACATCAGTTAGTAATTTTAATCTTTAATTTTTAATTTTTCCTGGTTTACCGTTGTGAAGAGGATGACGTTGAAAAGGGCGTAATAGATGACGCCCGCCTGGTTTTCGAACATCGATTCGACCAGGATGTTAACCGCGAATACCGCCAGGAAGACCAGGTACAGGAGTTCGCGGCGCCTGAATGCGCGCACGGCGGGGAAAACCAGCATGAAGAGCAGGAGCGCCAGCCCGGAAATCCCGAGGGCGAATATAACCACGACCATGAACAGGGATATCCATCCCGCCTTGGAATTCAGCAAAACCACAACCACAAACAGGTGGATCACCAGCAGGACTCCCCCAACCCGAAACCGCCTGGCCAGGGAATCGTCTTCCATAATGCCGTAACCCGCAATTGCAATGGCAAAGGTGAAATACATGGCCAGGTAACCCGGGTGGAAATACCACGACAGCTGCGTATAGTAAAAGGCTTTCTCAACATGGAATACCGCCATCATGATGGCCGCGTGTCCCAGCAGGATGAGGGTGGAGGCGAAACAGCCGGCAACAAAAAACAAGAAGATCCTCCTGGTTACCGCTTTTTCAAGGTAAAACGGCTCGCGGGTCGCAAACAGAAGGGGGAAAACGAGCAACGATAGCTTGACCTCCAGGTCGAACCAGCCATAGGCGAGGTTGGACGACCAGGACATCCCCGCAACATACAGGAGATACAAGAGTGAAAAGGAAAAAAGTGCTGCGCGCTTCTTATCCCTCAAAAGGAGGGCGAAGGTCACGACATAGCTGCCTTCGGCCAGCCAGTTCAGGAATAACAGGAAAATAAGGGGGGGAAGGATCCTCCCGTATACCGGGATGAAAAAAACCACCGCAGGCAGAAGCAGGTGAAAGATCTTCCTGTGGATCGGTTTCCTTTTCATTTTTACAAAACTACGAACATTCCCTATTTTTTCCATCCGCATAAATATTTATCCGCCGGACTCACTATCTTTGGTAATTGTTATGCATTTTATGCTGCGACGCATTTTTATCATGAAAACATACCAACCGCTTCCGTCTGTCGTTAATTCATCACTTCCTGTTACTAAACAATGATCATGACCGGGTTATCAATTATCATCATTACCTATAACGAAGAACACAACATCGGAAAATGCCTGGAGGCAGTCAAAGGCCTTGCCGATGAGATCCTGGTGGTGGATTCCTTTTCGGGCGACAAAACCGTTGAAATCTGCGAATCATACGGCTGCCGGGTGATCCGCAGGGAGTTCAAAGGGTTTGCCGATCAGAAACTTTTTGCCGCCAACGAAGCTAAAAATGACTGGATTCTCTCGCTCGACGCGGATGAGGTAATGACGGAAGATTTAAAAAATGAAATTCATACCATGCTCCTGCAGGGAACGATGCCCCTTTGCGGGTATGAAATACACCTGCTGCTCTCTTACATGGGAAAGATCATGCACCATTCGGGGGTGGGAACTGTTTACAAGCTCCGGCTTTTCAAAAGGAAATACGGCACCTTCGAATTTTCGCACGTGCACGAGCAAATCGTATTGAACGGGCCGGTGGGGCGCCTGAAAGGAAAGATCATACACTATTCGTACCGCGATCTTCACCACCATTTCGAAAAATCAAACTTTTACACCTCCCTGGCCGCGAAACAATACCAGCAGGCGGGAAAGCGCTACCAGAAGGCCTGGGTCGCCTTTAAATTCCCGGTCACCTTTCTTACCTATTATTTCCTTAAAATGGGGATCCTCGACGGGTACCCGGGGTTCATGTGGTCCTTCCTGGCCGCCATGTACTCGACGATCAAAATTGCCAAAACCATCGAACTGATCAGCCTATGATCATCCCGGCCATCGCAGTTTCCCTGGCAATCATCATGGTCCTGTGGTTCACGGTGACACGCAGTTTCCTGGTGCCGCCGAAAAAAGGGCTGCCCATCCTGATGTATCACAAGGTTGCCACTACCGGTGCCGACGGGCTGACCATCCCTGCTGCGGAACTCGGACAACAGTTCCGGTACATCCGCGAAAAGGGCTACCATACCCTTTTCTTCGGGGAGGTTGCGGCCCTGCTCCGCGCAAAACAACCTTTGCCTGCCCGGGCCCTGGTCATCACTTTCGACGATGCATACCGGAGTTTTCACACCCACGCCCTGCCCCTCCTTGAAAAATACAACCTGAAGGCGACGGTGTTCGTCCCCGTGGGGCACATGGGGGGAACCAATGCCTGGGACCGGGGGAACGACCCGGTCATGCCGGCTGAAGAGCTGGGGTTGATCATGAAGGGCGGACTTGTCGAGACGGGGCTGCACTCGTTTGCCCACCGGAATTACAGGGAGATGTCGCTGCAGGAGATGAAAGAGGACCTGGAGAAGTGCGCCACAGCATTGACCGCATGCAACCTGCCGTTCGCAAGGGTGCTCGCTTATCCTTACGGGGGATACCCGAAAAAAGATGCGGCCCGCCTTGCGCAGATGAAAGCAATGTTCAGGGAGACGGGGCTTGATTTTGCCCTCCGCATCGGGAACCGGATAAACCCGCTCCCGCTGAAAGAACCATACCTGGTGAAGCGCATCGACATCAAGGGAACCGACTCTTTCGCCACCTTCCGCATCAAATTGAGCAAGGGCAGGAAAAAATTGTTTTAATCGCGCAAATCCTGATGAAACATCTTATAAGCCCGCATGTTGCTCATCTCTTCCGTACCCTGCTTATTATTGTGGTATCAGTTATCCATGGTGCCGGCGGGTTTGCACAGGCCGTGCCCGACCCGAAAGAGATTTACCTGATCAGCGATGTCCAGGAACCGATGAGGGTGGAGAAGTGGGTTGGCAAACCCTACCGGAACGAAGAGGCGACCGACAGCTTATATGCCGATATGGTGCGCCTGAAACCCCGGCAGGTGTTCCTGCTGGGCGACCTGGCTTCGGCGGGCTCGAACAACAGGGCATGGGCCCCGCTCGACAGGTTTTTGAATGCCCTGCACCGGGCCGGTGCCCAGGTACATGCCATCCCCGGCAACCACGAATACATGGGGGAAAAGGAAGGGATGCGGAACTTCACGCGCCGTTTCGGCGAAAAGTCACTGCACGGATACTGCGTAAGGGTTGATTCCATGGTGCTGGTGATGCTGAACTCGAATTTCAAAAAGCTCAGACCAGAGGAGGTATCGAAACAACTCGTCTGGTATAATACCGTGATGGATTCGTTGGAAGACGACCGCGTAACGCGGGCGATCATCGTCTGCACGCACCATGCGCCCTTCAGCAACAGCCGGGTGGTGGGCTCCTCCGCACCGGTTGCCGGGCTGATCGTGCCGGGGTTTGAGAAGTCGAAAAAAACGGTCCTGCTCATCAGCGGACATTCGCACAACCTGGAATATTTTGCAAGGCCCCGGGGGAAACATTTCCTGGTGATCGGCGGCGGTGGCGGAATCGCCCAGCCCCTCCTCGCCATGGACAAACGCGTGCACCACGATCTCCTCGGCCAGGAGGTGAAACCCCTCTATTTTTATCTTGTGATGAAAAGAAAAGAAAATTCCCTGGAGCTTGTCGCCCGGGGATTCAAGCGCGATTTCCGTTTCTTCGAGCTGGAGATCGCCACCCTGACCTTAAACTGACCCCGGCATCACGGCGGAATTCCTGTTATCCGGGTTGAAACCGGGGGCCCCTGGGTCCGGTTGCATCCTATTTCTTCGTGATGAAAAGCCCGTCCTTCAACATGGCCTTCACGGTGGCTTTTGCAAAAGTATAAGCCAGCTTGTCGGTGCCGCCATTCAGCGTTCCGCTCAGCTGCCAGGCCCACTGTTCATCCCTGGAGGCCCGGTTGTAGAAATCGACGCTGAGCTTTACATCGGTGACCATCTTCATCCCCCCGGCAATGGGTACGCTGGCGCCGGCATAGCCGCCGTACATGCCCACCCCCACCCCCACGCTGAGCGTCGGGGTATTCTGGGCGCGTTTTTCGGTGCCGTTCACCGAATAGACCAGCAGGGCGTCCACCTGCAGCGAATCGGCAATGGCCAGGAATGCCTCGCGCGAAGCCACACGCGCCTGTTTCACATTCGCGTAGGCGGTGATTGCCACAATGCCTTTGTCCGTGAGGAGCTTTACCGTATTGTCCTCGAGCTGATGCCGGGCAACGGCATCGGATACTTTGGCATATACCATCACCTTGCGGTAGGATTCGGCTTTATAGTCCGACGATTTCCAGGTGTTCTGGGCAATGGCCGGCACCAGGAAAACGACCAGGCAAAAAGCGATAAAAAGATGTTTCATCTTCATTGTTATTAGGGATTTAAGGCCATGCAGCAGCCCCCGCAGTTTGGGGAATTCGTGCATCTTGGCCGCGGTAAAGGTAGGAAAAAAGCCGGATGCGTTTGACCGTGAAGAAGAAGGATCAGTTTCCCCTCATCCGTTTGTATATCATGGCCGACATGCCGCTGACGAAGGCCGTCTGTGTCTCAATATGCTTCCCGCGGGTCATAATGGTCAGGATATAGGGGGAATTATGGGCATAAACGATGCCTGATTCTGAAAAGTCCATCGATTCGTTGATGCCTCTCTCCCCGAACTTATGCGCGACAACGGTGCCTTCGGGCAGTTCTTTCACGATCCCCTCCCTGAAACTGCTCTCCGTGAGCAATCTCAGACCGTATTCCGAAAGTACTTCGTTGACATAAGTGGCATTGAAGAGCAACCTTAGAAATTTTGAATACTGTCGGGGCGAAATAGAATAGACCGCATCGGAAGGCTCATCACAAAAGGGTATGTCAATATCTCTGAAGAATTGCCGGTACTGATCTTTATCCATATGGCTGCTCAAGAGGTAGGTGGCGTTGTTGTCCGATTCATCGGTCATATATTCGAGGAGTTTCTCGACCGTGTACTTCTGCCCGGGGATGATCGAATCGCCCTTGTATTTCTGGTTCGGGAAGGTAAGATCCGGCTTCTGATACACAAATTCCTTTTTCAGGGTACCCGGGCGGATCTCCTCCTGTTTCAGGTAATACATCAGGATGGGCAACTTCATGAGGCTGCCGGGAAGGTATTCATTGTTCCCGTACATGCTCGTCCAGAACCCTGAATTCATATCCTTCACATAAACCGCCGCGGAGGTGATCATTCCTTTGTTCTGTGATTGCTCGATGAATGCGGCAATATCTGATTTAAGGGAGGAGAAAGCTTCCGATTCCAATTCCGATTCGGCAAGCAGCAGCGGGCGGGTATATTTGTCATGGGCGTCTTCCAGCCGGATGATGGCCAGGGAACAGGGGCTGCTGGTGAGACGCATGCTGTTCACCTGGTTTGCGGCTCTCGAAGCCCTGATATAAAATAAGACATTGGAGGCCAAAAGAAGGAGGATGATCCCGGAAAGGAGGATCACCATGATTCTGAAGCGTTTCAAAGCTTTTTTTGAGGCTGCTTCCGTTTCGTGGGGGTGATGGTGCGGGTGTTGCATCGGGAGTCGAATAACTATCGCGCAGACACCATTATCCCTGCAAAGGTTGCCTGCAATGCGTGTGAAATCCTCACCAGGCTGACTGCCAGGCGATTTGTTTTAGGCTGAAATATATCCGGCGGCAAATTTTTCGGTGCATATTTACCGTCATCCTGGAACTAAGGAATGTCAATGTTAATATTTCCAATTCTTGAATACAACAATCATCCTGGTGCTTGATACTTTCCCGTGCTTTTACCAATTACCTGAATGCTAACCAGGTCACTTTTGTTGGGTGACTCGTCCTGCCAAAATATACATGGAGGTATTTAAGAGGCATTTTAAATGTTCCTGATTGGTGCGATACAAGAAAGAGCATTGAAGGTGCCGCTTCGGGCGCCGACCGGGCCATGACCCGGGGGGGTGAATGATTACAACCCCCGTTTGTCGGGGTACCCGTCGTCGAGGGGCCATGCGTTTGGTGTGAGGTGTGTGAAGGATTGAGTGGGTGCCATAATAAGCCCTGCATGATCATTCAACAACGGGGGAGTGGCCGGATTGACGGGTCAATCCGGCCGGTCTCATCACCGTCACTTGCAAATGATCACTCTCCTGGTCCATTGGTTCCCGCTGGCCCTGAAAACGATGGTATAAATCCCGTTCCGGAACGTTCGCAGGTCGATTTCCTTCTGAATTTCCCCGTCCGGGTTGAATTGGCCTGATTCATAGATCCTTACCCCCAGGAGATTATAAACTTCCAGTGTGCAAATTTCCCTGGAATTGTAATTGATCATCGCGGTGAACAACCCGGCATTCGGGTTCGGAAAGACCAGGAACTCAATGAGGTTTTGTATATCACCGGTTCCTGTTTCGGGGGAATCCGGGCAAGTCGTGACCGTCACGTTTTTGGTTGTGGGGGGATCCGCCCTGCAGCCATTGGGATCCGTGTAACTGACCGAGAGATACTTTGAACCGGGAAGGGTCCATTTTACCTGTACCTGGCTGGTGTTGAACCCGGCAGTCATTATCCCGCCTGAGCCTCCTACGATCCAGGTATAATAAGTCATCCCGGGTTCGGTGGAGTAGGTTGTCAGCGCATTGGCGCAAACCGAACTGCTGCCTGTGATCGTGGGGACCGGCAACGCGTTTATGGTAACATTCTTCACCGTGGGGTTCAATACAGGGCATCCCCCCTGCCCGACATAGGTGACGGAGAGGTTTTGCGCCCCCGGGTTGTTCCATTTGACATATATCTGTCTTGTCCCGCTGCCGGAAAGTACCGACCCTCCCTGCGAAACCGTCCATGTGTAGCCGGTCATCCCGGGTTCCGTGCTGTAAAGGGCTGTTGAATTGAAACAACCGGAAGATGTTCCCGATATGTTGGGAACGGGGATGGGATATACGGAAACATAGAACGACGCCGGGTTGAATGCTGTGCAACCATACGAATTCGAATAATTGACTCTCACAAATTGGGTTTGGGTGCCGGGTGCGGGTGATATCCATGTTACGGTGATGGCATTGGTCCCGGCGCCGGCTGTAATGGAGCCCCCTGTCGAAATGGTCCAGGTATAACCGCTCATCCCCGTTTGTGTCGTATAGACGTTACCGGTTGACCCGGCGCATACGGATGACGGACCCGTAATGGTCGGTTCGGGCCTTGGATTAACGGTTACGGCATAATAGGTCGGGTAAACAGCCCTGCACCCCGTCGGGTTGGTGTAATTCACCGTTACCGTCCTGCTGCCCGTTTGGGTCCAGGATACGGTAATGGCCGACGTCCCGAGGCCCGAGGTGATCGTTCCACCGGGGGAGACCGCCCAGGTATAACCTGTCATCCCGGTCTCGGTAGTGTATACGTTGCCTGTACTGTAATAACAAACGGAGGCCGGTCCTGTTATGGTGGGCACCGGGCCGGCGCTCACTGCCACATTATAAACCCCCGGTGCGGCTGCCGCACACCCGCTGGTGGCTGTATAACTTACACTGACGGTCTGGGGCCCCGGTGATATCCAGTTAACGGTAACATAATTCTTCGTCGCAGTCCCGCCGGCCGTGATGGATCCCCCGGATGAAACCGTCCATGTGTAATTGGTCATCCCCGTCTGGGTATAATAATTATTCTGGAAGCTGCCCTGGCACACGGCTGAAGGCCCGGAAATGGTCGGAACCGGCAGGGGTTTTACATTCACCTGGAACGTTGCATACTGGATGGCCCTGCAGCCGCTGGCATTCGTATATTTTACCTTTACGGTCTGGGCGCCGGCAGCTGACCAGGTGACCGTCAGGGTATTGGAAGTTGGGGTGCCGCCCGCGGTAACGGTCCCTCCCGCCGAAACGATCCATTCATAAGCCGTCATCCCGGCCTGCGTGGCGTAGACAACATTCGTCGTCCCCTGGCATACACTGTAATTGCCGGTAATCGACGGAACCGGCGCCTCATTGACCCTGACCGGGAAATTGGTTGATGTCTCTGCCTTGCAACCGGAGGTATTGTAATAATTCACCTTTACATACTGGTTTCCGGGACTGTTCCAGGTCACATTGATTGCTGAAGTTCCTGTCCCCGAGGTTATTGATCCCCCGGTCGGCACCGTCCAGGTATACCCTGTCATACCGCCCTGAGTGGCATAGAGGTTCCCTGCCGTGCCGGCACAAACGGTATCCGGCCCGGTAATAACCGGTACGGGAAGAGCGTTCACCGTAACGTTGAAGACTGTCGGAACAGCTGCAAAACAACCGTTTCCATTCATATAACTCACGCTCACGGTCCTGGCCCCGGGGGTGGTCCAGGTGACGATTATGCTGCTGCCGCTGTTTGTCCCGCTGGACGAAATAGAGCCTCCGGAAGAAACAGTCCACGTGTAATAACTCATCCCCGGCTGGGTCGTGTAAACATTGCCCGTTGAACCCGCACACACACTGGCGTTCCCGGTAATTACGGGAACCGGGAGCGGATACACCGTGACATTGTAAACAGTGGGTGATGCGGCCGTGCAACCATAGCTGTTGGTATAATTCACACGCACAGTCTGGGCGCCAAGGGAGTCCCACCTCACCGCAATGGCGTTGGTTCCCGCCCCTGAAATAAGGGTTCCCCCTGAAGAAATATTCCACACGTACCCTGTCATTCCGCTCTGCGTGTAATAAACACAGTTTTCAGGAGTTCCGAGACACTTTTTTGACGGCCCGGTGATGGTCGGCACAGGAAGGGAACTGACCGTGACATATTTAACGACAGAGGAACTGGCGAAACAACCAGCCGTGTTGGTATAATTAACAGTGACATATTGAGTGCCTGACTTTGTCCAGGTGATGGTGGCACTGTTGCCGGAGGTCGTTCCGCCGGCCGTAACAGACCCCCCGTTGGAAACGGTCCATAAGTAATAGGTCATGCCCGGTTCCGTCGAATAGACATTCCCGGCGGAGTTTATGCAAACAGGCGAGGGACCCGTGAGGGTTGGCGCCGGAACCGGGGTTACCGTCACGTTAAAGACGGATGGCGCCGCCCCGAAACAACTGTTTCCATTCATGTAGTTCACACTCACAGTCCTGGCGCCGGCCGAACTCCAGGTAACCGTAACGGTGCTGCTGTTGTAGGTTCCCCCGGCTGTAATGGAGCCCCCTGAAGAGACATTCCAGGAGTAGTAACTCATCCCTGGCTGGGTGGTGTAAATATTGCCGGCAGACCCTGCACATACGTTGCTGTTCCCAGTAATCACAGGAACCGGCAAGGGATAAACGGTCACATTGTACACCGCAGGGTTTGCCGCGGTGCACCCGTTTCCATTGGTATAGTTCACGCTGACCGTTTGGGCACCGGCAGTGTCCCACCGTACCGCGACCGATTTGGTTCCGGCTCCTGAAATGATGGATCCGCCGGAGGAAACAGTCCACGTATAGCCCGTCATGCCGGTCTGGGTGCTGTATGCAGTATTTGTCGTTGACCCGATGCACCGTGTAGCCGGACCGCTGATGGTCGGCACGGGCAGCGCATAGACGGCAACACTTTTAACAAGCGGGGAAACAGCACTGCATCCGTATGTGTTCGTATAATTTACACTGACGGTTTGTGTTCCTTCAGTGGTCCAGGTTATTGTGACTGAGTTGCTGGTGGGTGTTCCGCCTGCCGTAATTGACCCGCCGGATGAAACTGCCCATGTGTAGTTGGTCATGCCGGGCTCGGTGACATAAATGTTCCCCGTTGAATTCACGCATTTCGACTGTGGACCCGTGATGGCAAGGACCGGCAGGGGGTTAACGGTAACGGGATAGGTCGCCAGGATGCCGCCGGGTGTGTTGCATCCGTTTGCATCAATGTAGTTCACCTTTACACTCTGGGTGCCTGTACCTCCCCAGGTGACCGTCACGGTGTTGCTGGTGGAAGTCCCGCCTGCCGTGATCACACCGCCGGTGGAGACTGTCCATGTGTAGTTTGCCATGCCTGCCTGGGTGGAATAAACATTGCCGGTTGAATAGGCGCAGACAGGCGTTGGGCCGGTAATGACCGGCGTTACTGCCGGCTGAACGGTGACGGCGAGGGATGAGCCGGTCCCCTGCATGCAGGAATTATACCCGTAAACGGTCACGTTACCGGAAACGGCGATGGATGTGTACGAAACGGTGATCGTCGCCGTATTGCTTCCCGAAGTGATCGTTGCCCCGGATGGCAGTGTCCAGGCATAACTGGTAGCACCGCTAATTTGAGGAACAGAATAAATGTAACCCGTGCCTCCGGCGCAAACGGCAGCCGGGCCTGTAATGGTACCCGCCGCCCCTACCACACCTGATGTCGTAAAGGTCATGTCGTTCCCGTTCGAGGTTCCCCCCGTGCTGGTCCCCTTGATCCGGTAATGGTAAAGTGTGTTGCACAGCAACCCGGTTAAAACGGCGGAGACCGCCGTGGCCGCGGTTCCCGTCACGACCGAGGGGACACCGGTCACAGAACTGCCATAGGATGCGGTGGTTCCATAATCAAACGTTACGGATGTCGATGCGCCATTCGCTGTGACGGTTCCATTCAGCGTGGCCGTGGTCATGCCAATGGCCGTGGCGGCCGTTGTGACCACCGTGGGCGCCAGGGAAGGTACGTCGGGGGAAGATACGCCGGGGCCGGCCTCAAGGCCGTTCAGTTGTCCAAAGCAAAACCACGGTGCAATGCAAACCAGGGTAAAAAAGTAAAATGTTTTCATAGGACGGGAGATAAGTTATTTATGCCTGAGATTCACGCTTATACAAATATAACATCAAAACAAAAAAAAAGGTTGCCCGGAGCCCCGGATATTTGAAGGAAATTTTAAATGCGGTTGTTTTGACCGGGGAGGGGGAGGGTGAAAGGCCAAGATATAAAATGCAAAATGGTAAAATGAGCAAGCCATTTTACCATTTTCATTTTGTCCCGGTGGGACGTGAGGGATTCGAACCCACGACCTCATGCGTGTGAAGCATGCGCTCTGAACCGACTGAGCTAACGTCCCGTGACTGAGAACGCAAAGATAGAGCAAATGTATTTACGATTTACGATTTTGGATTTACGATTTTAGATTTACGCCTGATTTCGCTATTTCACCATTTACGCACCATCCCCTTTATTTTTTCCGGGTATTCATGATTGCTTCGCATTTCGCCGTTTCGCTATTTTTTTCCAGGTACTCGCTGGGCGTCATCCCCGTAATGTGGCGGAAGGCTTCGTTGAAGCACCCATAAACGGAAAAAATATAAATATTCCGGATCAGCGATTGCAAGCTATGGCCGGAAACAGGGTTTGTTTTCTAATCCAAACTTACAAAAAAAGCCGATATTTTTCCAGAAACGCCGATATTTTATTCTGTTATTCTCAAATTCGTACATGTGTATGGTATTGATATTATGTATCATATGACATATTTCGTATGGATTCCTGAATCCGAACGCATAGCCGGACCTCCCGGCAGGTTACAAAGGGATTCTATTTTTAACTTGCAAAACCTTATCTGGTCCTTTTTCAACTCCCAAAACAAAAATGTAATAACATGAAAAGAAGTTTAATACTGTGTCTTTTTCTCTGTCTCAGCCTCTGGATGCGCGGGCAAACGACAAAAACCGTTGGAACAACTGGTGCAGATTATGCAACCCTTAAACTGGCATTTGCTGACATTAACGGTGGAACGCTTACCGGGGCTATCACCCTCCAGGTTATAGACAATACAAATGAAACCGCGACTGCGGTCATTAATGCAAGCGGATCCGGTTCAGCAAGTTACACCAGCATTCTCATACAACCTTCCGGAGGTGCTTCCAGGACAATTGCGGGTGCAATTATTGCAGGGAGTCCGTTAATAGACTTGAATGGTGCTGATAATGTTACGATTGATGGACTCAACTCAGGTGGCAATGCATTGATCCTGGAAAATACAACGGCATCGGGAACATCAGGCACATCGACGATCAGGTTCATTGGCGGAGCCACGGGTAATACAATAACCCGGTGTGCTGTCAAAGGTGCTTTTAGCGCTGCGGTAGGCACAAACGGGGGCAACATTTTCTTTTCAACCGATGGGACTACTGCGAGCGGCAATGATAACAATACAATTTCATATTGCGATATCGGGCCATCCGGTTCCAATTTGCCCACAAAAGCAATTTACGGTAATGGCTCAACGACCACCACAGCAATCGGAAACAGCGGCATTGTTATTGACAACAACAATATTTTTGACTTTTTTAGTGCTGCAGTTTCCAGTGCAGGTATATACACCGCCGGCGGCTGCAATACCTGGACGATTACAAACAACAAATTTTATCAGACAGGAACACGAACCTGGACTACCGGCGCTCAGCACTCTCCAATCTGGATTACTCCTAATACCACTACTTCCGGAGCCCAGGGGTTTACAATTACCGGTAATACTATCGGGTATGCATCCAATGCACAAACCGGAACGTATACACTGACGGGCTCTACAGGCAAATTTACCGGTATTTATTATTATGGAATTACAAGTGGAGCATCAACATCAATTTCCAGCAACACTATTGCTGCCGTAAGTCTTACCGGTGTAACTTCCAGCGGAACTACGACAGGCACTCCGTTTGGTTTAATTGTTATTCAAGGCGGGCCTGTAACAAGCAGCAGCAATACTATAGGGAGCCAATCCTCAACCGGCTCCTTAACATTTTCTACCACTACTACTTCCGCCACTGATATATACGGAATTCTTAATTACAGTTCTGATAACTGGACAGCGAGCAGCAATAATATTGGCGGAATAACTGCAAACAATGCAGGCTCGTCCGGTCCTTTCATTTTCTATGGCTTGCGAGCTAATGCCGCTTCATCTTATACTTTTACCGCTGCTTCCAACAATATAGGAGGAACTATTGCCGGTTCCATTCAAAGCAACTCAACTTCGACCAGCGCACAAATGATTGGTATTAAAACAGATGCCCCGGCTGCAACCTTAACATCAAATACGGTTAGAAATCTGACCGCTGCAGGCGGTACCGGATCAGGTTCCAGTGCATCAGTTATAGGAATAATGGTAAATGCTACTTCTGCAAATCACACAGTCACACAAAGTTTAGTTCATACATTAGGCAACACCAATTCAAGTACAGCGGTGTGTGTAACTGGTATTTATTTTGCCGGTTCAAGTTCTGGCAATGTAATCCGAAACTTTGTTCACTCGCTTAGCATATCCTCGACTTCATCATCCGCGGTTATGACGGGTATTTATTGCGGCTCTGGTACAACAAGTTATGCAAACAATATGGTTCGGCTTGGAATTGATGCCGGCGGCAACAGCCTTATAAAACCGACTACAATTTATGGGATCTGGGATGCTTTGGGTACAAACAGTTATTATCATAATTCAGTTTATATCGGCGGTACCGGTGTTGACCCTACTTCATACACTTATGCATTAAATGCACAGAATTACGGGACAAAATCCGACAACATTCTTGTCAACAACAGATCATATTCTTCTGCCGGTTCTGCATATAATTGTGCTTATTATCTCCCAACATCAGTCTCCGGCATAACTACCGATTATAATATAGTAAATGCCACTGGTACCGGGGGTGTTCCCGTCAGGTATAACGGTGTCAATTATTCCAATATGGTTGCCTTACGCGAAGTAACAACCAGGGATTTGAACAGTTGTATCGGAGATCCCGGTTTTGTAAACGCGACCGGCAACTCATCAGCCGTTGATTTACATTTAACCGGAACAACCCCTGCAGAGACATATGGTGGTACATCTTCTGTGACTGTCGATTATGATGGTGAAACCCGAAGTGGTTTAACACCAATTGATATCGGTGCTGATGCCGGTAACTTTACTGCCTCTGATTTGTTTTACCCGTATATTACCTATACTGCTATCGCTAACCAGGCAGTTGCACCCAACCTGCCGCTCCCTGGTTTTGCAACTATCAGTGACAATGGAACGGGTGTTAATGTAACTCCAGGAACTCTTCCAAGAATTTATTATAAGAAAATAACCGACGCGAACACATTTGCCGGCAATACCAGCACTGACCAGGGCTGGAAATGGGTTGAGGCATCAAATTCTTCTTCTCCATTTAACTTTACAATTGATTACTCGATTTTATACAATTCAGCCGGTGGTGCAGGTTCAGTCGTAGCAGGAAATGTAATCCAGTACTTTGTGGTTGCCCAGGACCAGGCAACCACACCAAATCTGACAGTGAAACCAGTTACAGGTTCGGCCGGAACAACAGTTGCCAATATAACAACGGCGCCAACTTCTCCTGGCAGTTATGCTATTACCGGCGCAATCGGAGGCACATATATTATCGGAACTTCATCCGATGCCTACTTCCCGACACTGACAGGTACCGGTGGATTGTTTGACGCGATAAATAACGCAACCAGCATCAGCGGAAATATAACCGCGACAATCAAGTCTGATATTACAGAACCGGGAACAATCGCCTTAAACCAATGGACAGGTTCAAACACCCTTACAATTCAACCCGATCAAACTTCTGCTGTATTAAGAACACTTTCTTCTTCTTCAGTTGCTTCAAGTACACCTATGATCAAGATCAATGGTGCGGATAATGTTACAATTGATGGCAACATATCCGGCACCGGAAAATACCTGACTTTTAGAAATACCAATGCAACTGCCGCCAATACAGGACCAACAATCCAATTTACAAATGGTTCCACGGGCTGCATTTTGAGGAATTGCACACTCGAGAACAATGGGACTGCAGGTTTCAATTTTGCGGTTGTTGAAGTGGCTTCAACGGGAACAAACAACATTACCGTTTCTTCCAACGATATTCGTGACGCAACGTCAGGCACAACCGGCAATCCCTATTGTGGAATATACGGTGAAAACTCGGGCACGAACACCGTTACAGTGACGAACAACAACATATACAATTTCTCCAATTATGGCGTCTACCTCTATGGAGCTGCCAGCGGATGCATCATTACCGGGAACAATATTTACAATGTTACCCCGCAGTCTGTAACGCAGTATGGCATTAATGTCGGAGGCGGAGACGGGCATACGGTTTCAAACAACAATATTGGCGGACAAGCACCAGGTTGTGCCGGAAGTGCCTGGCCAAATACCGGAGGTAGCCTTACCGGGATATATTTGAACCTTGGAACGACGAACGCAACTATTTTAAACAATAACAACATTTCAAATATCAACATGTCGGGCGCTGGCAGCAATACGTTTACGGGAATCCAGGTAAACACGGGCAAAGTCAACGTCGGTGCTTCGGGCAATGGAAACACCGTCGGCCATGCAACCGATCCTTCCAAAGGGATTACCAATGCCGGAAGCAGCACTACCTGGGGAATTAACAGTGCCAGCAGTTCTGTAGTTAATATTGACTATAACACAATTGCAAATTTGAATGCCTCCGGTACCGGCTCAAGTGTAAGTATAAAAGGAATTAACTACAGCTCTCTGGGTACCGGGACAAGCCTTACAAACAATATAGTTAACAATCTTACCACAGCATCTGCAAATACCTCGACTTTGTCAAGTGGTTCTGTTGTGGGCATAAATGCACAATTCAACACCGGCAGCATATCGATTTCAAAAAACACGATAACCAATTTATCGAATACTTCATTATCCGGTGCAACAACCGCTTTAGGCCTGTTTTGCGGCTTAACCGTATCAGCAACCAATAATATTGACCGAAACATAATAAATAGTATCAGTCTTTCAACTTCCGGGGCAGGGGTTATTACCGGGCTTTATGCTTCCTATGGGGCGACCTGTAATTATCAAAATAATTCAATTAGCCTGGGGGATGGAATAACAAACAGTTATGCGATTTCCGGAATCATAGATGCAGCAAACGGCAGTAACATCAATAACTACTACTTTAATAGCGTGTATATCGGCGGAACGGCTGTTACCGGCTCAGCAGCGACCTATGCGTTTAATAGCAATACTGCGGCAAATAGCAGGAAATTCCAGAACAACATCTTCGTCAATGCCCGTTCCAATGGACCAGGTACCGGTAAACATTATGCTGTGAAATACACAACTGGCGGAACCCTGACAGCGGATTACAATGACTTTCTGGCAACCGGTTCGGGTGCTGTTTTCGGTTATTATGGCGCAGATATTGCAGATTTAGGTGCATGGCGAACCGCTACAGGTAAAGACGCACATTCACTTAATGTTAATCCAAATTTTGCTTCTGCTACCAATTTAACTCCTGCCGACGGATATTATTTTCCCGGAACAACGATAAGCGGGATAACAACAGATATGGCAGGAACCACAAGGGCAGCCGCCCCTTACAGGCCTGATATGGGTGCGTATGAAAAAACCTCAACCAGTGTTGTTCGCTGGTTAGGGACGACCTCAACCGATTGGGCTGCTGGCACAAACTGGGACAAGACGGATGCTACCGTCCCTTCATCATCTGACAATTTATGGATTCCCACCTGGGGAAACAATTTGACTGTGCACGTGACAACTCCCATCGCAAGTTTTGCAACTTGCAATAAATTAACTATTTATTCCGGTACAAGTCTCACAATTGATGCCGGGAAAGCCCTGACTGTGACCGGCACCCTCACCAACAATGCCTCACCGGGTGTCATTATCCGATCAGATGCCACCGGCAGCGGGTCGCTCATTTTCAATGCACCCTCTGTTACCGGCACCATGGATCGTTACATATCTCACTGGACCGACGACAACCACGGCTGGCACTTCCTTTCATCGCCGGTTACCGGTCAAGCCATTCAGCCCAATTTTGTGCCATCCCCGCCGGATAACCTGGAGGATTTCTACGCATGGGACGAGGTGAACGGATGGTGGTTCAAC
>CAIMWF010000121.1 GCA_903845055.1 uncultured Bacteroidales bacterium
AGTCCGCGGTCGTTCGGATCCGCGCTCATCGGCTGGAAAACCTTGGTGGCGATCACCACCTCGTCGCGCTTTGCAAAATCCTTCAGCGCCGCGCCGACGATCTCCTCGCTGGCTCCGTACGACTACATATCGGCCGAGTCAAAGAAGTTGATCCCCAGGTCCAGCGCCTTTTTGATAAACGGCCGGCTCTGTTCCTCATTCAGTGCCCACGGCCAACGATCGGTCGGTCTGCCGTAGGTCATGGTGCCCAGGCAAATGCGGGACACCTTCATTCCTGTATTTCCAAATCTTACGTATTGCATGTGGATTGGTTTATTTAAATGTGCACGGCTTTTTATCACCGGGTTTGTGGCGGCAATGTTCCGCTTCCAGTTTTAATGCTCCGGTTGCCGGGTACGCGGTCTCATGCCTGCACGACAAAATTAACATAAAAGAAGATATTGCGGATGAATGCAACCCGGGGAATCAGGTGCGGGTCACAGTCAAAAATCAACCGAACCGTCACTTTTCAGGACAAAGATACCTGTTACCCGTAATATTATAAAGAATTTATATGTTATTGTTAGGCATTTGGTGTTGACAGAGTAAATGACCGGAATTCCTGTTTTGAATTGAACCCGGCGTTATCCGGTAAAACCAGCTACCTGAAACCATCAAACAAGGAGTCCTGCCAAAACAAGAGGTTGACTGCCTTTTCCGACGCCAAGCCAAATCCCGTCTGTTTTGCATTTCATTTTCGCACAGCACCGGATCCTTTGAAAAAGCCCGGCAGTAGCGGATCTTATCCAAAATCTCGATTTCCGGTGAGGAATGGACAAATAACAGGAGATCCATTTAAGTTTGATTTTTACCAGAAAAACCCGCATGCTGCAACCGCCCCCCAATTTCTACTGTGAAATTTTTCACTATTTTAAAATGCCTGCTGCCCTTCCATTAACCTTACCAGTATAAATACGTGGTTTCCATATCCTGCTGGCACTTCGGCATTTAGATAAAAATAAAAATTAACAAAAACCGGTTGACAAATTAAATTATTCATTGTACCTTTATCGCAAATTTTTCGAAATCTTTTTAACGATTGGAATTGGATTTGATTTTTTTTATCTGATTACTGACTTTTCATGACCTTCAACCGGCCTTCGGGCTGGCAGGTGGTTTTAAATAAAACTTTGTAAACATGAAAATTACAAGCTTTTTTAACACGGTGATCACAAAACCAGGTGTGATGATCCTGCAGGCGGGGCTCGTCTTCTGTTTGCCGGGAACCCCGGTTCTCCAGGCCCAGACCATCACGACAGGCACCCACCTGGTGGTTGGTTCGGGATCGGTGGTGAATTCCAACAACACCCTTTCGGTCCAGAGCGGCGGTACGCTCGACGTGCAGGGAACCCTCATTCTCAAGCAGAACCTGGTCAACCAGAACAGTTCCGCCACCAGCCTCGGAAACGGGCTGATCGAGCTGTCGGGATCAACGACCCAGGTGGTCAGCGGCCAGAATATCATCCAGGACCTCAGGATCAACAACACATCCGGTGGCGTTACCATTTCAGGCGACACCCGCGTGAACGGCGTCCTCAAACTTAAAAGCGGCGTGGTGACCCTCGGGTCGAACAATTTGCTGCTCGGGCCGGCTGCAAGCGATTCGGGCGGCTCCGTCGCCTCCATGGTCGATGTTACCGGCACCGGCGAATTCAGGAAGGAATTTGCCTCAGCCTCGTCGTTTACCTACCCGGTAGGCAACCAGGCGGGAACCCCGCAATATACTCCCGTTACCGCCAGTTTCACCGGCGGCACCTTCCCGGGAGGCAATTACCTCGGGGTCACCCTGAAAAACCTGCCCGACCCGAATACAAGCGTTGCATCCGGCAATTACCTGAACCGCTACTGGAACCTGAACAACTATACCATCGCGGGCACCATCAGCTGCGGCCTGATCTTCAATTTCCCCGACGCCGATGTGGTCGGCACCAAGGCAAATCTCTATTGCGTGAATACATCCCCCATCCTGCAGACTTACAATCCGGTGAGCGGAAACCAGCTCACGGGAACCGTCAACAGCTTCGGCAGGTTTACCGGTGCCGACTTTGCCATGCAGGCAAACTTCAAGGCATTCCTGCAGGGCCCCTATGATTTCAATGTCAACCACAACATGTCGAACACGCTTGCAACGGGATTGCCGCTCGGCGACCGTTCGGTCCTTACGAATTTCCCGTCGAACCAGCCCTACAACGGAACTCCGTGGAGTTATACCGGCACGGAAAGCGTGGTCGCCCTGCCGGCCAATGTCATCGACTGGGTACTGATTGAATTAAGGCATGCCGCTACAGCCTCAGCAGCAAGCAGCGGCACCATCTTTGCCCGCAGGGCAGCCTTCCTGTTGAAGGATGGTACCATTGTCGACCTCGACGGCAGCCCCCTGAAATTTTACCACGCCTCCTTTACTCAGAACCTCTACCCGGTCATTCGCCACCGGAATCACATGGCCATCATGGCTGCCAACGCGGTTACAAAAGACGGAACGGGTAATTTTACCTACGATTTTTCCTCCGGCAGCAGCCAGGTATATGGCGGTACCGCCGGGTTAAAACAGGTTGAAACCAGCCCGGCAAGGTGGGCAATGGTTGCTGGGGATGCGAATGCAGATAACAACATATGGAATAATGATTATGTCAATTATTATGTTCCTCTTTTTTACCTTAGCAATCAATATCTGTCAGCTGACTTCAACATGGACCTGAATGTCTGGAACAATGACTATGTAAACTATTATGTTCCAAATTTCTATCTGTCAAACCCGCTACCATAATACTTTATTTTCCATATTATCCAAAATCATGTTCCCATGAAAAAGCGAATTCTTCCCCTTTTATATTTCCTGTTTCTGATGATGTCGTTTGTTGGCTTTGGAAATCCAACTTTGACCTTTAAAATGGATAATCCACGAATTTTTCGTGGTGGTGCTCCTGTTCAAACTAGGTTTCAGTTTGACGTCTATGTTAAAGCCTCTGCCCCTAACACTTATTTATACGCGACTCAACTTTCTTTTAATATTGCAAATAGTTCGTATTTTACCACGACAGCTGCAAGTATTTTAGTGGACCTTTCGCCTCTTAGTTCATTAGGAGGTTCGTATCTTTCTACTGGAAAAGGCTGGGGGAGTGGAAATACAACAATGGGGCTAGCTATTACTGCGGATGCTGTTACTTGGGACGGAAGTCCTGCCCAAGATGTTTGTGTTCTCTTAACAACGTCTTTTCAGAAAATTGCGACTATTGGCATTGGAATAACAAATCCTGCTGGAGTAGCTGGAACTGCTGGCGTTACCTTTAATCCTAGTGGCATGCCGGCTGGCCCTGGAGCTGTTCAGAATTATTCATTATTTAATGAGATTATTGGAAATTCAGCTGGGTACGTACCTCATGATTATTCAGCATCTAATTCTTTTGAAGGAAGAAACTTTTCGGATATTTACATGGGAAGAATTTACTCCTCCGCCTGGGGTTGGTCCCAATACTCTACCTTGAGTGGTCAGCATACGATATGGGCAACACCGGTGAATACTTCGGTTTGGGATTCATTAACCACCGCTGCAACCATTGACACCGTTGGGTCACAAGCCCTTGCCTTGCGCATCCATGCCGGGGGAAGACTACGGATCAGACCGCTGACGAACCTTACCTGTACAGGGCCGACTGAAATCAACGAACCGCAGGGTTTACGGATTTCATCGGATGCAACCGGCACCGGCTCTTTTATTGACAATGGCACCATCACTTACAACACCGGCGGCTCCGCCAAGGTGGAACGGTATTTTCCGAATGACACTTACTGGCACTACTATGGTTTGCCAGTAACATCTGCCATCGCCCAACCCTTTACCGGCCTCTTCATGCGGTGG